>JAOZRW010000037.1:0-12230 GCA_029939995.1 Acidimicrobiia bacterium
CGTCGCCGAACGCGCCCACGGCCGGGATCGGGCCGAAGACGAAGGCGAGGAGCAGGGTGATCAGCAGCAGCGCGGCGAGCGGCAGGCCGACGAGTGTGAACGCCAGGATGATCACGAGGAGCGGCGCCCCGACGAGGAACCCGAGCCCGACGAGGAACGTCTTGCCGGGATGGCGCGCCACCGCTTCGACCGCTGCCGCACCCGTGGAGCGGAACAGCCACAGGAGGATGATCCCCGACACGATGAACGCCAGGAACCCGATGATGTTCGCCAGCGTCAGGATGACGCCGAAGATGAAGTTCGACTGGGCCGGCAGCCGGACCACCTGACCGCCGACCGTCCCCGGCGCGATCTCCGCCTCGCTCGTCGACCGATAGAGCACATCCCCGGACACCGACGCACCGGATCCGACGACGAGGCGCTCGACCGCGACGTCGATGTCCCGACCCACCGTGCCCGACACGTCTGCGGCGATGAGACGCCCCCGCACGTCGCGCCCCACCGACCCGTCGAGGGTCAGCGAGCCGCCGAACACGATCACGTCGCGCCCGACGACGCCGGTCGAGCCGACCGAGGCGGCGATCCCGGTGACGAACAGATCGTTGCCGATCTCGCCGTCGATCTGCACCTGCGGGCTCACGGCACGCACCGACCCCTCGACGACGCCCCCCTCCTCCAAACGCACGATGCCGGAGGTCAATGAGAGGACGTTCCCGGTCACGGTCCCGGCGATCGTGAGATCTCCGGTTGCGATCACCAGATCGCCGTCGATGGTCCCGTCGACACGTCCGGACGTCGAAGCCACATAGACGTCCTCCGCGATCGGTTCGTCGTCGGCGACGATGAAGAGATCCGTCGTCACGACCGACGGGGCGATCGAGGCCAGCAGCGGGACGACGGCGAACAGCGCTGCGAGGAAGACGACGGCGCGGAGCCGGGTCCCCCCGACGTCCGGATCAGAGCGGTAGCGCTTCACGGACCAGATCGAGCAGCGGCCACGGATCGACGCCCAGGACCACGACCGTCACGACGACGGCGGCGATCGTCATCCGCGCAGGTGTCGGAGCTTCGATCGCCGGGGCGTCTTCGTCCGGAGCGTTGAGGAACATCGTCGCTGCGATCCGGAAGTAGACGTACAGGCCGACGACGGTGGTGAGCAGGGCGAGGATCGTGAGCCACAGATAGTCGGCGCTCGCAGCGGCGGTGAACGACGACAGCTTCGCGACGAAGCCGGCGGTGAACGGGATACCGCCCATCGCGAGCAGCAGGATGAGCATGGACCAGGCCATCTCCGGTGAACGCCGCGACAGGCCGGACCAGTCCTCGATCGGCGAGCCGCCCGAGGAGTGGCGGGACACGACGCCGACGATGGCGAACGCTCCGACCAGGGTGACGGCGTAGACGGTCACGTAGAACAGCATCGGGCCGATCCCGTCGACGCCTGCGACGAACGCCATCATGATGTAGCCGGCATGCGACACACCCGAGTACGCGAGCAGGCGCTTGACGTCGGTCTGAACCGCTGCGAGCACGACCCCGATGATCATCGACAGCCCGGCGATGATCGCCAGGATCGGCGCCCAGTCGTCGATCTGCGAGGGCAGCGCCCCGATGAGGATCCGGCCGAGAGCGACGAAGCCCGCGACCTTGACGCCTGCGGCCATCAGCCCGACGGCTCCGGTCGGTGCACCCTGGTAGACGTCCGGCGCCCACTGGTGGAACGGGGCGGCCGATACCTTGAACGCGAGGCCGACGATGACGAATCCGATCCCGAGGAGCAGCACTCCCGGCTCACCGAGGATCGTCGTGACGAAGAAGTTCTTCATCCCGCCGGCGCCGTAGAACGACGTCGACCCGGTGGATGCGAAGAGCAGGGCCGCGCCGTAGACGAAGATGGCCGAAGCGAGCGATCCGAGCAGGAAGTACTTGACGGCCGCCTCATCGGATTCGGGGCGCTCTCTGGTGAATCCGGCGAGCACGTAGAACGAGATGGACGCCGTCTCGAGGCCGAGGAACATCACGATGATGTTCGCCGACATCGTCATCATGTGCAGACCTGCGACGGACAGCAGCACGAGCGTGACGAACTCTGCGCCGCGGGAGCCGAGCCGCTCGACGAGTCTCCACGCCGCCCCCAGCCCGAGCAGGCCGACGGCGAACAGGACGAATCCCGCGAACGCCGAATAGTGATCCATGACGACCATCGGGAGCCGGAGGACCGGAAGGTTGCGTGCGCTGAAGAACAGCAGGTCGTTGCCCTCCGCGATGAGCGTGTCGACCGCCCTCCACTGGAGGACCGACAAGACCATCGCGACGACGAACGACAGCCCCGCGATGAATCCCCACTCCTTGCGAGAGTGCTCGAGCATGACGGCGCTGATGATGACGAGGAGCGCGCCCGCCAGGAGGATGACCTCCGGTGCGACGGCGAGGAACGAGGCGTTGTTCATCCCGATTCCTCCTCGCCCTGGGCTTCTTCACCGGCGTGCTCGCCGACGATCTCGCTCCGAACGTCCTGTGGCTGCACGATCTCGTCGGCCCGTCCGTACTCGGGCGGCTGATAGTCGGTCGTGGCCTGGATCCGATCGAGGATCACCTCGACGGAGGGCTCGATCCGGTCGAGGACCGGCTTCGGGTAGATGCCGATCCCGATGATGATGACGATCAGCGGGACGAGGATCGCGATCTCCCGGAAGCTGAGGTCGCTGAGTCCCTCGTTCTTCGGGTTGAGGACCGGCCCGGTGAACATCCGCTCGTACATCCAGAGGAGGTACACGGCGGCGAGGATCACGCCGGAGCCGGCGAGGATGGCGAGCACCGGCAGCGTCATGTACGAGCCGATGAGCACGGTGAACTCGCCGATGAACCCGGAGAGGCCGGGGAGTCCGATCGAAGCGAAGGCCATGAAGAGGAAGATGCCTGCGTAGATCGGCATCACCTTCGCGATGCCGCCGTACTCGGAGATCATGCGGGTGTGCCGGCGTTCGTAGATCATGCCGATGAGGAGGAACAGCGCACCGGTGGTGAGGCCGTGGCTGATCATCACGAAGACGCCGCCGGACAGCCCCTGGCTGGTGAGGGCGAAGATGCCCAGCACGACGAAGCCCATGTGGCTCACCGACGAGTAGGCGACGAGACGCTTGGCGTCGGGCTGGACGATGGCCACGGCGGCGCCGTAGATGATGCCGATCACGCCGATGATCCCGAGGATCTGCGCGAGGTCGACGGATGCCTGCGGGAAGAGCGTCAGGTTGAAGCGGAGGAAGCCGTACGCCCCCATCTTCAGGAGCACGCCGGCCAGGATGACGGAACCGGCGGTCGGCGCCTCGGTGTGGGCGTCGGGCAGCCACGTGTGGAACGGGAACATCGGGACCTTGACCGCGAACGCGATCCCGAAGGCGAGGAACAGCCACAACTGCGTCGTCGGCGAAAGGTCGAGCGTGAGCATCTGACGGAAATCGAACGAGGTGATCGTCCCCGCGGCGTCCCCTGCGGTGATGGCGATCACGATGATCCCCGCGAGCAGGAAGATGGATCCGAAGGCGGTGAACAGCACGAACTTGATCGATGCGTACTTCCGGTTCTCGCCGCCCCAGATGCCGATCAGCAGGTACATGGGGACGAGAACGATCTCGAAGAAGGCGAAGAACAGCAGCAGGTCGAGCGACAGGAAGACGCCGAGCAGCCCTGCTTCGAGGACGAGCATCGACACCATGTACTGCTTGGTCCGGTCGGTGATCGATTTCGACCCTGCGATGGCGAGCGTCATCAGGATCCCGGTGAGGACGATCATCCACAGCGAGATGCCGTCGACGCCGAGACGCCAGCCGATGCCGAGCGATTCGGACAGCGTGTAGTCCTCGGTGAACTGGAACCCCGCCTCGCCGACGGTGAAGTTCCACATGATCCACAGCGAGGCGACGAGCGGGAGGATGCTGACTCCGACCGAGACGGGGAAGATGAGCTCCGGACGCCGCTTCGGCAGGAACCCGACGACGAGAGCGCCGAGCAGCGGGAGGATGATGAGCAGTGTCAGTTCCATCAGAACGCACCTCCCCGCAGGAGAAGCCAGAGGATGACGCCGAGGCTCCCGGCGACGATGCCGGCGCCGTAGGAGCGAACCCACCCGGTCTGCAGCACACGCAGCGACGATCCGAACGCCTTCGTCACGACGGCGAGACCGTTCACGATGCCGTCGACGACCCTCACGTCGAAGATCATGGCGAGCCACGTCGCGGCCGCCTTGCCCGGGGCGACGATCACCTTGCCGTAGAGATCGTCGACGCCGTAGCCGTCGAGCGCCGCGGCCCAGTATCCGCCGTCCTCCGCCGGCAGCTCACCCCGCCCGTAGCGGTGGTACGCCAGCAGGATGCCGACCGTGACGACGGCCAGGGAGATCAGGGCGAGCGCCGTCACGGTGAGGTTGCCGAGCGCGTGCACCTGCGTCACGTTCTCGAACGCCGGCTCGAGGAAGTGCTCGAGACCGAGCCGCACCGGCGTGTTCCAGAGGCCGATGACGGCGGCGAAGAACGCGAGGACCATCAGCGGGATCGTCATGGTCGAGGGCGACTCGTGCGGATGCGCGTCCGGATCCCACCGCTTCTCGCCGAAGAACGTGAGGATGATGAGCCGGGTCATGTAGAACGCGGTGATCAGCGCCGTGATGACGCCGATCGCCCACAGGCCGATGAACCATCCGCCCTTGGCGAACGCCGCCCCGAGGATCTCGTCCTTCGACCAGAAACCGGAGAGCGGGAACACGCCGCTGATCGCGAGCCACGCGATCACCATCGTGACGAACGTCGTCGGCATGTACTTGCGGAGCCCGCCCATCTTCCACATGTCCTGCTCGCTCGACATGGCGTGGATCACCGAGCCGGCGGCGAGGAAGAGGAGGGCCTTGAAGAAGGCGTGGGTCATGAGGTGGAAGATGCCTGCGGTGAGGGCGGTGAGACCGACCGCCATGATCATGTAGCCGAGCTGGCTGATCGTCGAATACGCCAGCACCTTCTTGATGTCCCGCTGGCCGACGGCGAGGGTCGCTGCGAACAGCGCCGTGAGGGCACCGACGGTTGCGACGACGGCGAGGCTGACGGGTGCGAGCTCGAAGAGCGCTGCGGTGCGGGCGATCATGTACACGCCGGCGGTGACCATCGTCGCCGCGTGGATGAGGGCCGAGACCGGTGTGGGGCCTTCCATCGCGTCGGGGAGCCACACGTACAGGGGCAGCTGTGCCGACTTGCCGGTCGCGCCGACGAACAGCATCAGCGTGATCGCCGTCGCCATCCCGACGCTGAGGACGCCTCCCGCCCGTGCGAACACGATGGCGAAGTCGAGGGTTCCGAACGCGGCGAAGATCATCATGAGGGCGACGAGGAAGCCCCAGTCGCCGATGCGGTTGACGATGAACGCCTTCTTGCCCGCGGCGGCGGCCGACGGCTTGGAGAACCAGAAGCTGATCAGCAGGTACGAGGACAGGCCGACGAGTTCCCACCCGACGAACATCAGGGCGAAGTTGTCGGCGAGAACGAGGGTCAGCATCGAGCCGATGAAGAGGTTCATGTAGCCGAAGAACCGCGGGTACCGATCGTCGCCGTGCATGTAGCCGATCGAGTAGATGTGGATCAGTCCACCCACGCCGGTGACGATGAGGGCCATCAGGGCGGACAGCGGGTCCCACAGCAGCGACGCGTTGGCACCGATCACCGGGATCCAGGAGAACACGTACACGTGCTCGGTCTCCGCGCCGCCGGCGAACGGCACGGCGAGGATGACGGCCATGATGAAGGGGATCGCGACCAGCGTCGAGGCGAGCCACCCGGAGGCGGGCTCGCCGATGCGCTTGCCGAGCACGATCAGCGTCAACGCCCCGAGGAGCGGGAGAGCGATGAGGAGCCAGAGATAGTCGATCACGCCATCATCCCTTCAGCTCCGACAGTTCGTCCACGTTCGCCGATGCCCGGCGCCGGAACACGGCGACGAGGATCGCCAGCCCGATCGTGACCTCCGCCGCGGCGACCACCATCACGAAGAGCGCCGCGACCTGCCCCTCGACGAGGCCGAGTTCCTTCGCGGCCGCGATGAAGGTGAGGTTCACCGAGTTCAGCATCAGTTCGACGGACATGAACATCACGAGCGCGTTGCGCCGGGTCAGCACGCCGGCCGCGCCGATCGCGAACAGCACCGCCGCGAGGCTCATGTACCAGCCGATGGTGACGGTCATGGCGCCTCCTCCGACTTCGTGTCACGCAGCTGAGGTGTGCCGAACATGGCGAGCGCCACGGTTCCGACGGCTGCGATCGTGAGCAGGAACACCGTCGACAGGAACGCGACGGTCCAGGTTCCGAAGAGAGCGTCGGAGACCGTCTCGATCGTTCCGTTGAGGTCCGGGGCGCCGAAGGCGGTGCTGCCCGTGACCCAGGCCTGACGGCCGGCCATGATGACGACGGCGGCCAGGCCGGCTCCGACGACGACGGTGAGGCCCCGCTGGAACGGGATCGTCTCCGCCGTGTCCTCCTTCTTGTCGACGCCGATCATCATGATGACGAACAGGAACAGGGTCATGACGGCGCCGGCGTATACGAGGATCTGGACGACGGCGAGGAAGTGCGCGTCGAGCAGGATGTAGAACAGCGCCATCGTGAACATCGTGGTGAGGAGACCCATCGCCGAGTAGACGGGGTTCTTGGCCGTCACCATGACGACGGCGCCGGTGAGCGCCACGGCGGCGAAGATGACGAAGAGAACGACCTCAGTCATCGGTCCCCTCCTCAGGTTGTCCGGTCTCGTCCGTCGCGTTCCGGTCCTTCTGAGCCGGCTCCGCCGGGGCGAGGCCGCCCATGCGTGCGCTCGGGGACCATGCTTCGACGCCTTCGAACTCGGCGCGTCCGGAGGGGGCCGTCGCCCGGAGCCAGCCGTCGCCGAGACGCAGCTCTTTGATGTCGATGAGCGGCGTGTCCGGGAGCGGATGGTTCGGCGTGCCGTCCGGTTCGACGAGCAGGACGTCCTTCGTGAAGATCCCCTCCTGGCGGTCGGAGACGGACATCTCGAAGAGATGCGTCATCGTGATCGCCTCCGTCGGGCACGCTTCGACGCACATCCCGCAGAAGATGCAGCGCAGCATGTTGATCTCGTAGACGAAGCCGAAACGCTCCCCGGGGCTCACCGGATCGTCCGGTGGGTTGTCAGCGCCGCGAACGTAGATGCAGCGGGCGGGGCACACGCTGGCGCAGAGCTCGCATCCGATGCACTTCTCCATGCCGTCCGGGTAGCGGTTGAGGGTGTGGCGGCCGTGGAAGCGCTGCGGCTTGACCCGCTTCTCCTTCGGGTAGCGGGTCGTCAGTTTCGGCTTGAACATCTGGCGCCACGTGACCGTGAAGCCTCTCCACGGGCCGAGAAGGTCTGCGAACCAGCTCATCGTCGTACTCCCCTCATGCCCACGGCAACCCGAATCGGCGGATCCCGACGGCGATCATCGCGAGGATGATCCACGCCAGCGAGACGGGGATGAGGCGTTTCCACCCGAAGCCCATCAGCTGGTCGTACCGCATCCTGGGCAGCGTCCCGCGCACCCAGATGAACAGGAACACGATGGCGAACGTCTTGGCGAAGAAGTAGATCACGGGAAGGATCCATTGGAGGACGGTCGGTCCGAACACCGGGCCCTGCCATCCGCCGAGGAAGAACACGACCGTGAGCGCGGACATGTTGAACAGGTTGATGTACTCGGCCAGGAAGAACAGGGCGAAGCGGAAACCCGAGTACTCGGTGTGGAACCCGCCGACGATCTCCTGTTCGGCTTCGACGAGGTCGAACGGCGCACGGTTCGTCTCGGCGAACATGGCGATGACGAACACGACGAACGAGGGAAGCAGCACGATGTTCCACGCCGGCAGGAACCCGAAGTAGGTCGCGCCCTGCGCCTCAACGATGCCGGCGAGCGAGGTGGTGCCGTTGAACATGATGACGGGGACGAGGGCGAGGCCCATCGCCGCCTCGTACGAGATCATCTGCGCCGCCGAACGGACGGAGCCGAGGAGCGGGTACTTCGACCCCGAGGACCATCCGGCGAGCGCGATCGCGTAGACCGCCATCGAGGACATGGCCAGCACGTAGAGGACGCCGACGTTGAGGTCGGTGACCTGGAGGGTGTACTCGGTTCCGCCGATCGTGATCGGCGCACCGATCGGGACGACGAGGAAGATGAGCACTGCCGGAACGAGCGCCATGATCGGTGCGGCGAGATAGAGCCAAACTTCGACCCGGTCGGGTGTCATCGACTCTTTGAAGAGCAGCTTCATGCCGTCCGCGAGAGTCTGGAGGATCCCGAGCGGCCCGGCCCGTGTCGGTCCGAGGCGGTTCTGCATGAACGCCACGATCCGGCGCTCGATCCATACGAGAAGGAGGACGACGGTGAACAGCAGGGCGAAGGCGATGACGGTCTTCACGGCTGCGACGATGAAGTCTTCCATCAGGCGTCACCTCCCCGTACGGCGTCGATGCGCAGCGTCCCGACGGCGCCGAGACCGGCCGTTGCTGCGAGGTTGAACGGGACGTAGACGGTGCCCTCCACGAGGCTGGGATCGATCACGACGGGGAGGGTGGCCTCGCCGTCGACCGTGATGGTGATCAGGTCCCCTTCGGCCAGGGCGAGCACGGACGCGTCGCGCGGGTGCAGATGGGCGGCGGCCGTCGCTGCGAGACCGGCGATGCCGGAGCTGTGGCGGACGATCACGCCGTCGTCGTAGAGAACCCGGGCCGTGTGCAGGATCCGGTGGCCGGAGACGATCGGGACGTTGCGATCCACCGGCGTGTACTCGAGCGGCTGGGATCCATCGGCGGTCGGCAGGACGAATCCGTCACGTCCCTCTCCCCAGGAGAGACGGTCCCACGCCGCACCGGCGTAGGCGGGGGCGACGCGGGTGATCTCCGCTCCGACCGCTTCGGCCGACGCTGCGCCGAATTCGGTCCCCATCGCCGCTGCGAGATCGTCGAAGATCGACCACACGGGGCGGGCCGTGCCGGCCGGCGGGACGATCCTGTTGATCTTCTGGACGCGCCCCTCGATGTTCGTCGCCGTTCCTTCGACCTCGCCGAGACCGGCGACCGGGAAGATCACGTCCGCGTAGGCGGCCGAGTCGGACATGAACATCTCGAAGGCCACGACGAACTCCGCAGCGTCGAGGCCGGCTCTCGCCGTCGTCGGCGTCGGATGGTCCCGTACCGGGTCGGCGCCGTTCAGGACGAGGGCGCTCAGTTCCCCTTCGGCGAGGCCGGTGAGGATCCCCGTGGCGTCGAGGCCGGGGCCGTCGGGCAGCGAGCCCCACTCTGCTTCGAGGGCGGCACGGCCGGACGCGTCGTCGACGTCGACCCGTCCGGGCAGCAGCGTCGGCGCGACGCCCATGTCGAGGGCGCCGAACACGTTGCCCCTGCGCAGCAGCGGCATGATCTTGGCGTCCGGCAGTTCGAGGGCGAACGCTGCGACGGCCTCTGCGAGGTCCGGATCCTCTCCGAGGCCCGCCCGTCCGACGAGCGCCACGACGGGGCCCTCGGCGAGCGTTTCGCGAACCGGCGCGTAGTCGCCGTCGCCGGCGGCGAGCTTGCGGAGCAGGTCGGGTCCGGTGCCGGGCTTGTAGGTGATGGTGTGTGCCGCGACGCCGTCGAGGCCGGTGCGTCTGGGGTGGACGATCACGAGCTTCGCTCCGAGATGGGTCGCTGCCCTCCGAACCCGCAGGTAGAGCACGGGGAGCTCTTCTTTCAGGTCCGGTCCCCAGAGGAGGATCGTCTTCGCCGTCTCGAGATCGCCGATCTCAGCGCGGGGAGTGACGGCCGCGGCGAACTTCGCATCGAGCCCGTCGCCGACCTGGGCGTCGAGGTGCGGGGTTCCGACGACGGAGCGGAGGAACTTCGAGAAGGCGTATGCGTCTTCGTTCGTGGAACGCGCCCCGCCGATGCCGGCGATGCGGCCGCCGTCGAACGATCCGAGCCGTTCGCTCACGAGGCCGATCGCTTCCGCCCACGTGGCTTCGCGGAAGTCGCCGTCCTCTTTGACGAGCGGCGTCGTGATCCGATCCTCCGCGTAGATGTGGTCGTGGACGAAGCGGTCCTTGTCGGAAAGCCAGCCGTGGTTCGTAGCGTCGTTGTCCACGCCGTAGATCCGGATGATCTCGTTCTGGCTGGCCTGCACGGAGACCTTCGAGTGGATCGTGTCGACGAGGGACACGGACTCGACGGCCTCGAGATCCCACGGTCGGGCCTTGAACCGGTACGGCTTCGCGGTGAGCGCACCGACCGGGCAGATCTGCACCGTGTTGCCGGAGAAGTACGAGGCGAACGGCTCGTCGGGGAACGTGATCACCTGGACGTAGTTGCCCCGGTCCTTGAACTCGATGAGCGGATCGCCCGAGATGTCTTCGGAGAACCGGGTGCACCGTGAGCACAGGATGCAGCGTTCCCGGTCGAGGAGGATGAGGTCGGAGATCTCGATCGGTTTCTCGAAGTGCCGCTTCTCCTCGACGTAGCGCGACTCCCCGGCGCCGAACGCGTACGCCTGATCCTGGAGCGGGCATTCCCCGCCCTTGTCGCAGACGGGGCAGTCGAGCGGGTGGTTGGCGAGCAGGAACTCGAGAACGCCGGCCTGGGCTTTCTCGACGGTCTCCGACTTCGTGTGGACGACCATGCCGTCGCCGACCGGCGTCGTGCACGACGGAACGAGCGCCGTTCCCCTGGGTCCTTCGACTTCGACGAGGCAGGCGCGGCACACACCCGCCGGTTCCAGGCGCGAGTGGTAGCAGAACCGCGGGATGTAGGTCCCGGCCTTCTGGGCTGCTTCGATCAGCGGCTGGCCGGCGGCGACTTCGATGTCAACGCCGTCGAGGTTGATCGTCACGGTGGCTGGCTTATCGGCCATCGGCCACCTCCCCATCTTCGACCGGTGCCGGATCTGCGTCTCCGAGGCCGGGGATCATGGCTTCGACCTCGTCCCGGAAGTACCGCATCATCGAGACGACCGGTGCCGTGGCCGACGGGCCGAGGGGGCAGATCGTCGTCATGGCCGGGGGCCAGCGCAGCCCGGGGCTGATGTTGTCGGACACGTCGAGCAGCAAATCGAGGTCCTCCGGCCGTCCGTACCCGTCGAGGATTCTGGAGAGGATGCGTTCGAGCCACGTGGTGCCTTCGCGGCACGGCGTGCACTGTCCGCACGACTCGTGGGAGAAGAAGCGGACGAGACGGTGCGCCGCCCCGACCACGTTGGTGGAGTCGTCCATGACGATGACGGCGCCGGATCCGATCATGGACCCGTGCTTCGCGATGTCGTCGATCGTGACCGGCGTGTCGAGGTGCTCGCCCGGCACGAACCAGGGTGCGGATGCGCCGCCGGGAACCCATGCTTTCAGCTCGCGGCCGTCGAGGATGCCGCCGCCGATGTCGTAGATGAGGTCCCGCCAGGTGAGTCCCGCCACGACCTCGTAGTCGCCCGGCTTGTTGACGTGCCCGGACAGCGACATCACGCGGGTGCCGGATGAGGTCTCGGGCCCGATCGCCGCGTACTTCGCCCCGCCGTTGTTGACGATCCACGGGACGTTCGAGATCGTTTCGACGTTGTTGACGATCGTCGGCTTCGCGTACAGGCCTTCGATGGCCGGGAACGGCGGTTTGATGCGCGGTTCGCCTCGTCGCCCTTCGAGGCTCGAGAGCAGCGCCGTCTCCTCGCCGCAGATGTAGGCGCCGCCGCCGAGGTGAACGGTGACTTCGAGATCGAACCCGGAGCCGAGGATGTTCTCGCCCAGATAGCCGGCTTCGTACGCTTCTTCGATCGCTCGCTGGAGGCGGCGGGCCGGTTTCGGATACTCGCCGCGGATGTAGACGAACGCCTGGTGCACGTCGAGGGCGTATGCGGAGATGATGATGCCTTCGACGAGCTGGTGCGGGTCGCGTTCGAGCAGCATGCGGTCCTTGAAGGTGCCGGGCTCGGATTCGTCGCCGTTCACCACGAGGTATCGGGGCCGGGTGTCGGGCGGGAGGAATCCCCACTTGACCCCGGTCGGGAACGATGCTCCGCCCCGGCCGCGGATGTTCGACGCCTTCACCTCGGCTGTGACATCGGCCGGATCCATCTTCGAAAGCGCCTTGCGCAGCGCCGTGTACCCGCCGGTGTCGAGGTAGCGGGCGATCGTGTTCGAGTCGGACGGATGCGCTTCCATGCGGGCGAGAAGGATCGAGGTCGTCAT
>JAOZRW010000037.1:12330-18617 GCA_029939995.1 Acidimicrobiia bacterium
TCCCCCTTCGCCGTGCCGTACGGGGAGAACGCGGGGAGCGGCGCGATGGCGCCTTCGGTCTCCTTCGGGCCCCAGTCGAACGAGGGACGGCCGCCGAAGAGCAGCTGCATCTCGTCGCCGAAGACGACTTCGGGCTTCGCGTCGCGCAGCCACTTGATGAGGTCCCGTGCCTTGTCGGGCTCGAGGCCTTCGATGAGCTCCCAGTTGACGGAGACGGCGGGAGCACCGCCGCAGGCTCCGGAGCACTCGACGTGCTCGACCGAGATCAGCCCGTCCGGCGTCGTCTCACCGTCGAGGATGCCGGCTTCGTCTTCGATGGCGGCGAGCACGTCGTCGGCGCCGCGCAGGTAGCACGAGATCGAGGTGCACACGGAGACGACGTACTTGCCGACCGGCTCGCGGTAGTACATCGTGTAGAACGACGCGACCGACTGCACCTGCGCCGGTGTGAGGCCGGTCAGCTCGGCGACTTCGCGCATCGCATCGGTGGAGACGTAGCCGTGCTCGAGGGCGGCGATGTAGAGGAGCGGCATCACGGCGGACCGCTTCTCCGGGTACTTGCCGAGCACCTCTTCCGCCCGCTGCTGGTTCTCGTGGCTCCAGGTGCTGCTCATCGGTCCACATCTCCGAGTACGGGGTCGAGCGAGGCGAGGGTGGCGATCACATCGGGGATGATGAGGTCGGTCATCATCACGGGCAGCGCCTGGACGGTTGCGAACGAGGGGGTCCGCACGTGGAGGCGCCACGGCTTCGAGCCGCCCTTCGCGACCAGATACATGCCGAGCTCGCCGCGCGGCGACTCGACGGCCTGGTAGGCCTCGCCCGGAGGAACCTTGAACCCCTCGCTGAAGATCTTGAAGTGGTGGATCAGCGCCTCCATCGACTCGTCGATGCGCTTGCGCGGCGGCGGTGTGACCTTGCGGTCCTCGGTGCGGTAGTCCCCCGGAGGCATCGTCTCGAGGATCTGCTCGACGATCCGCATCGACTGGCGCATCTCTTCCATGCGGACGAGGTAGCGGTCGTGCGTGTCGCCGTGCTTCCCGAGCGGGACGTCGAACTCGTATTGTTCGATCCCGCTGTACGGGAACGCTTTGCGGAGGTCGAAGTTGACGCCGGCCGCACGGGCGATCGGGCCGGTCGCGCCGTACGCCTGGACCTCTTCGGGAGTGATGATGCCGACGCCGAGCGTGCGGTCGAGGAAGATCGGGTTCCCGCTGAGGAGGTCCTCGTAATCGGTGAGGCCGGCGCGCACGATGTCGAGGGCTTCCTCGACGTCCTCTTCCCATCCGTCGGGGAGGTCGGCGGCGACACCACCGGGGCGGATGTAGTTGTGGTTCATCCGCAGCCCGGTCACCTTCTCGAAGAAGGCGAGGATCGCTTCGCGTTCGCGGAAACCGTAGATCATCATCGAGAGGGCACCGATGTCCATGCCGAACGTCGCGATCCAGATGAGGTGGCTGGCGACCCGGTTGAGCTCGGTCATCAGGACGCGGATCGCCTGGGCCCGCGGCGGGATCTCGACACCGAGGAGTTGCTCGACGACGAGCGAGTAGCAGAGCTCGTTGTTCAGCGGCGACAGGTAGTCCATGCGGGTGACGTTCGTGCTGCCCTGCATGTACGACAGGGTCTCCGCCGTCTTCTCCATGCCGGTGTGGAGGTAGCCGATGATCGGCTTGACCCGCCGGACGGTCTCGCCTTCGAGTTCCATGTGGAGGCGAAGCACGCCGTGGGTCGCAGGGTGTTGTGGACCCATGTTGATGATCTGGCGCTCGTCCTCGATGACCGTCGGCTCTTCGAGATAGTCGTCGTCGACGACGAGGCCCCGCTGGATCTCGACCGCGGGGTCGATGTCCCTCGGCAGGAGTTCCTGGGCACCCTCATCGGTCGAGCCCGCAACCCAATCGGGCTCTTCGGTGCCCGCGACCCAGATGTCGTGAGCGCGGCGACGTTCGACGGCGTTCAGCCCCTCGTCGGCCGCCTGGACCGGCGGCTCGAGCACCGGTGCCTCGGTGTCGCCCTCGACGTTGTGTGGTGTATCGCTCATGACGACTTGTGTGATCCTTTGAACTGCACCGGCACGGAGCCGACGCTGTAGTCCTTGCGCAACGGGTGCCCGATCCAGTCGTCGGGCAGCACGATGCGTGTCAGGTCCGTATGGCCTTCGAACACGATCCCCATCAGGTCCCAGGCTTCACGCTCGTAGAAGTTCGCCCCGGCGTACAGCGACGTGAGCGAGTCGAGTCTCGGGTCGTCGCCGGGGACGCCGACCTTGATCATCAGCCGCTGCGTGTGTTGCATCGACAGGAGGTTGATGACCACGTCGTATCGCGGGTCCCGGTTGAGATGGTCGACGGCGCAGGTGTCGACGAACGTCTCGAAACCGGCGTCCTTGACGGCGGTGACGAACGGAACGAGGTCTTCACGGGCGACGTGCGCCGTGTCCTGACGCGGCCCGACGAGCGGCTGGAAGGACGTGAACTCGACGGAAGGGAACGCTTCGGCGAGCGGGTCGAGGATCGGATCGCCGGGTAGGGGACGCGCCTGCGTCTCCTCCTCGACGGTCTCTTCGACGTCGACCGGCTCTTCGAGTGGCGTGGTTTCTTCGGCCATCACACCAACCCCGTTGAGCGCCGGATCTCTCCGGCCATGATCTTGTCCTGGAGGGTGAGGATCCCGTGCATGAGCGACTGGGGCCCGGGCGGGCATCCCGGTACGTAGATGTCGACCGGCACGATCTCATCGACGCCCTGCACGATGGCGTAGTTGTTGAACATCCCTCCGGTCGATGCGCATGCTCCCATCGAGATCACCCACTTGGGTTCCGCCATCTGGTCGTAGACCTGGCGGAGAACGGGTGCCATCTTCTGGGAGAGGCGCCCCGCGACGACCATCAGGTCGGCCTGACGGGGTGAGGCCCGGAAGACCTCCATTCCGAATCGTGCGAGGTCGTGGTGCGCGGCTCCGGTCGCCATCATCTCGATGGCGCAGCATGCGAGTCCGAACGTCGCCGGCCACATGGACCGCGTGCGCGTCCAGCTGACACCCTTCTCGAGCGTCGTGAGCAGGAAACTCGGATTGTCGACTTCGCCGGCCATCAGGCGGCCTCCTCGATCTCTGGTTCGGGAGCGACGACCCTGCGGTAGCGGGCGCGGCTGGCGACGTTCCAATCGAGCGCTCCGCGCTTCCACACGTATCCGAGCGTCTCGATGAGCAGCAGCATGAACAGGCCGACCGATGCGATCCCGGCCCAGCCGAACTCGTCCATGCGGACGGCCCATGCGAACAGGAAGATGATCTCGACGTCGAAGATGACGAACAGCATGGCGACGAGGTAGAACTTCACGGGGAACCGTTCGACCGGTTCCTGCAGCGGGACGATGCCGCACTCGTACGGAGCGAGCTTCTCGGGGGAGGGATTGTTCGGCGCGATCCTCCACGAGATCAGCATGGCGGCCGCGGCGAACACGACGCCGAGGATGAACATCAGAGCGACCGGAAGATACGCGGCGAGATCCATATGGGTGGAAGTCTACGGACAGTCGTGCGGCTTGCCCAAAACCGGACCAGGGTCATTGGACCAGTTCTCGGATCGGAGCGGCCGCGATCGTTGTGTAGCCGAGTGATGTGAGGGTGTTTACGCTCCCCTCCATGCCTGAGTTCGCGGATCGGAAACTGGTTAGGTGGGCCGTCGTCGCTCCGTGGTTCGGCGCCTTCTCCGCGCCCCGCTGACCCCGCAGCGAACCCAGGGTTCTCTGCGCCCTATATGACGTCTCCGGCCCGCGGTTCGCCGGGCTCCTCAGGCTTTGATGCGACGGAGGCCGGGGAGATCGACGGCGTGTTCGATCGCCTGGTAGATCTTCTCCGACATTCCCCGCTCTTCGGGTTCGAGAAGGTTCGCCATGACTTTGAGCACCCACTCCATCAGCGGCCGGGACCGCATGCCGACCGTAGTCAGGGTCCTCATCACAGCGGGGTTCCCGATGGCCGAGACGAAGATCCTGGCGACGCGGTGATACGCCTCGTACTCGTCGATCAAGGCATCCTCATAGAGGGAGAGCGCGGACGGATCACCGGTAGCGAGCGCTTCGGCAACGAACCCGGCCGCCATCCTCCCCGTCTCGTAGGCGTAGTCGATGCCCTCTCCGTTGAACGGGTTGACCGCACCGGCGGCGTCGCCGACGAGCACCCAGTTCCTTCCCGTCTTCGGGCCGACGGAGAGTGCCATCGGCAACTTGCCGCCGATGGGTCGGGCGATCGGGTCGGTTTCGATCTGCCAGTGCCCGGGGAGTTCCGCGAGATAGGCGTCGAGGATGCGGCTGGTGTTGACGTCCTTCCACCCTTTGAAAGTCGAGACGAGGCCGGCGCCGACGTTGATCGTCCCGTCCCCCATCGGGAACACCCACCCGTATCCGGGCATCGCCCGCCCTTCGCGGTCACGGATGTCGAGCTGACTCTCGATGAAGCCGTCGGTCGAGTTCGGACTCTCCCAGTAGCCGCGGACGGCGAGGCCGAACGGGTAGTCCCGGCGCCGATGCGTGCCGAGCGCACGGCCGAATCGGGAAAGCGACCCGTCGGCGATCACGACGAACTCCGGCGTGACCGTTCGAATCTCCTCGTCGCCGCTGCTCAGCTCCACGGCGACGAGCTCGCCACTCTCCACCACAGCCGCAGCTTCGACCCCCTGGAGAACGGTCGCTCCTTGCTCTTCGGCCAGCGCAGCGACGCGTCCGTCGAGGTCGGCCCGACGCAAGGTGGCCCCCCAGTTCGGAAAGACGGAGTGCTCCGGCCACGGCATCTCGAGCATCACATCGCCTGCGTACGAACGGAGGCCCACGATCCGGTGAACGTCGGGTCGGTCGAAGTCGAACCCCATGTCGATGAGCTGCCGAACCGCCCTGGGGGTCAGCCCGTCACCACACGCCTTCTCGCGTGGATAGCTCTTCTTCTCGACGAGGAGGACGTCGATGCCGTTGTTCGCCAGCCAGAACGCGGCGGACGCGCCGCCGGGGCCGCCGCCGACTACGAGTACCTGGGGGGATGAGGGCATGGCGGGAAGGCTAGGACCCCGTCGTGCCATCTGATGTGAAGCGTGTTCGCGTCGTGTCGATTCCGTCTCGGGAGGCGCATGCATCTCGTCGCCTCCGTCCGGCGTAGAATCCTCTCCGGCGAAAGGAACTCACCGTGACCGACCAAGGCGCATCCATCGAGGCCGAGCCTCTCTCCTGGCCCCGGGCAGCCATCGGAGCCGCCTTCTTCTTCGTCGTGATGATCGTCCTCTTCGCAGCGATCCCGAACCTCCTGATCGGCTCCGAGCCGTCGCAACCGTCGAAGGCGTTCACCGTTGTCTACGTCGTGGTGATGTTCGCGTTGGTGGTTTGGGCGATCGCGGCATGGCAGAACCATGTACCTACCGCTCCGGTGACGACGGGCCAACGGGTGTCCGCTTTCGGACGGCCGATGAGGGAGGGCCCCGGATTCGCATCGTTCGCGGCGAAGGCTGCTCCGCCGAAATCGTCACCGTCGAGCGCCGCCAGCATCTCCCATACCGGATCGACCGGGCACGACTCGTCGTTCGGGCGCCCCCTGAAGAAGAGGTCATCATGACGGCGGATGCGCCGACAGCCGCCCTGGTCGCCGAACGGTACGGGGTACCGGCCTGGCTGATCGAACGCTCCGCTACCGCCCGAGCCCAGGCTTCGCATACGACGGTCGACGCCGTCTACGCAACATGGGCCGGTGCCACAGCAGCTGCGCCAACCCCGGAAACGACAACCGCCCCGGCAGCAACACCCGCCACAGAAGCAACCCCCGAAACACCGGCGACACCTGAAGCGGCACCCGAACCCGCCGAAACAACCGGCCTGACCGGAGCGGCCCTCCTCGCCGCTGTCGCCGAAGCACGCGGACTGCCGGAGTCGATGATCGAACGCTCCGCAAAGGCACGGGCGGGAGCGGCCGGCGTAGATCTCGATGCCGTCTTGCACGAATGGGCGGAAGACGAAGGACTCATCGCCCCCTCTCCCTCACCGGCTGCTACTCCGCCGAAAGCGAGCGACGGAACCAGCGAACCCGAACCGGCAGCGACACCCGCAGCACCCACAGCACCACCAGCTCCCGCAGCAGCTCCGGTGGCGGTCGGGTTGAGTGGAGCGGCTCTGCTCACCGCGGTCGCCGAAGCACGCGGCATGCCCGAATCACTCACGGAACGATCCGCCCAGGCACGCGCGAAGAAAGAAGGCGTCACCGTCGACGACGTCCTGAACGAATGGGCCCAGGAAGCCGGCCTC
>JAOZRW010000162.1 GCA_029939995.1 Acidimicrobiia bacterium
GCGGCATGGCCGGGATCTGGTGCTGGCTCTGGATACGAGCGGGTCGATGGCGGAGTCGGGATTTGCCGAGGAGGATCGGATGAAGCGGAAGTTCGACGCGGTGCTGGAGATCGTCGACGCCTTTTTGACGGCGCGTCACGACGACAATGTCGGGCTGGTGATGTTCGGCTCCTTCGCCTATCCCGCCGCGCCGGTCACCTACGATCTCGTGGCCCTTCGTGAGATCCTGCGGATGACCGACGTGGGGATCGCCGGGGAGAGCACGGCGATCGGGGAGGGGATCGCCCAGGCGTTGCGATCTTTGAAGTTCGGCCACGCGAAGCGGAAAGTGATCGTCCTGGTCACCGACGGGTACCAGAACGCCGGATCGGTCTCGATCGCCGACGCCGTGGAGCGGGCGAAAAAGATGGGTGTGACGATCTATACGATCGGTGTGGGCAAGCCGGGGCAGTACGACGGCAAACTGCTCGAAAAGATCGCGAAAGAGACGGGCGGCCGGGCGTTTTTTGCCCGTGGCAGCGGGGACCTGGCCGAGGTCTTCGCCACGATCGCGGCGCTCGAACCCAGCCCGATCCGTTCGAGGATGCCGGTGAACAGAAAGATGCTCTTCGTCTGGCCGCTGATGGGCGGAATGATCCTGCTGATCGGCTATCTGTCGTTTCGGGGTGTCCGATGACACTGCTCTATCCCGAATTTTTCTGGCTGCTTATCCCTCTGGCGCTTTTTGGATGGCTGCGTTACCGCCAGGAGCGTTTCCGGGTATTGCCGATCCATCCGAAAGTGCTCATCGAAAACCGGCGGACCCTTTTCGTCCGGCTCGCCCCGTTCGTGGCGCTGGCCTGGATGCTCGCGGCGCTGGCTAGGCCCGTCGTGCAGAGTGAAAAGGTCGAAAAGACGCCGGGACTGACGACGCTCTATCTGGCCATCGACGCGTCGCGGTCGATGCGGGCGACCGACCGGAAGCCCGACCGGTTCGGATTCGCGAAACGGACTATCGAAAAACTGGTGGAAAAGGCTAGATCCCACCGCTTCGCCCTGATCGCTTTCACGACCAACGCGCTGATCCTCTCCCCGCCGACGGAGGATGCCGAGCTGATCCACGCGGCGCTCGAGTCGTTCAACCCCGACTTCATCCTGACCCACGGAACCTCTCTGAAATCGCTGCTGGAAACCGTCGCGAAACTGGCCGGCGAGAGAAAGGAACTGGTGATCCTCAGCGACGGCGGGGACGGGGAGGAAGAGGTGGGAGAGCTCCTCGCCATCGCCCGAAAGAGCGGCATCCGTATCCACGGGGTGGCCTGCGCGACACGGGCGGGAAGCAAGATCCCCATGGGTGGCGGATGGCTGCGTGACGAGGCGGGCCGGCTCGTCGTCTCGACGCTCGATCCCCGGCTGGAGCGGCTGAGTCTCGAGACGGGGGGCGCCTTCGTCGACGAGGGGAACCCGGAAGAGGCGGCC
>JAOZRW010000082.1 GCA_029939995.1 Acidimicrobiia bacterium
GCGGCGGGCCCGCGCAGGGGGGACCGCCCGCGGTGTTGGGGTTCGACTGAAGAGACCGCAGTGCTGCGGCCGGGTGCCCATGACAAGAAGGAATCAGGAACACATGAAGAGAAGGCTGAATCTCATCTCGCTGCTGACGGTGGCCTTCGTCGCCATCCTGGCGTTGTCGGCGTGCTCGGACACCGGAGCGCCCCCGACCACAACCGATGACGGCTCGAGCGTCACGACGAACGCACCCGATACGACGCACGCACCGGATACGACGAGCGCCCCCGATCCGACGAGCGCGCCGTCGCCTACAGAGGCACCTTCATCGGGTGACGGGTCCGGCGACACCGGAGGATCATCGTCGAACACGACGATGATCCTGTTGATCGGATTCGCCGTCATCCTCATCATCGCCCTCCTGGCCTGGTTGGTCGGAAGGAACAGCGGCTCCCATGGGGAGAACCAGTCCGGCGGGACGAACCTGAGCGCCCCGACGACTCCCCCCGCTCCGACCCGGCCGGTCGACGACGGCACCGGTACACCACCCGGCCCGGATTCGCCCGATGCATAGGGGCACTCGAACCAACCATCGAGTGAGTTGACGACCCGATGCTGAACCTGGGATCTCTGTTCAATCGCGAGACCATCAAGGACGACGCCGTCGCCGGCCTCGTCCTCGGGGTCGAGAGCGTTCCCGACGGACTGGCCGGCGGGCTCCTGGCAGGTGTGAACCCGATCTACGGGCTCTACGCCTATATGTACGGGACGTTCACCGGAGGCCTGTTCACGAGCTCGTCGTTCATGGCCGTCCAGGCGACCGGGGCGATGGCCATCGTCGTCGCCGACATCGGAGCGGTCCAGGGAGACGACACGGCTTCCGTCCTGTTCATGCTCTCGATCCTCACCGGGATCATGATGCTGGTAGCGGGGTTCCTGAACGCAGGCTCGATCCTTCGATTCGTATCGAACGCTGTGATGGTCGGCTTCATCAACGCCGTGGGCATCAACATCGTCCTGGGCCAGTTGGACAACTTCACCGGGTATGAGGCCGAAGGCGCGAATCGAGTGTCGAGGGCCTTCAACACACTCTTCAACCTCGGTCAAGCGCACTGGCCCACAGTTGCCGTAGGTGTGGGAACGATCATCCTGATCGTCATCCTGGGGCGAACGAAACTCGGACCGCTCGGCATGGTCGTAGCCATCATCATCGGATCTGCCGTCCCCGCGCTCCTCGGCTCAGACGTGGCGATGCTCAGCAGCATCGCCGACATCCCGAGGGCCCTTCCGTGGATCACGATGCCGGACTTCGGCTCCATTCCGACGCTGATCATCCCGGCATTCTCGCTGGCATTCATCGGGTTGGTCCAGGGAGCAGGCATCTCATCCAACTTCGTGAACCCCGACGGGGAGTACCCGGACGCGTCACGGGACTTCATCGGACAGGGAGCCGCCAACGTAGTCGCCGGCCTCTTCCAGGGCATGCCGGTCGGTGGATCGATGTCGGCATCCTCGCTCGTGAAGGAAGCCGGGGCGAAGAGCCGTACCGCCCTGTTGATCGCCGGAGTGGTCATGGGCATTGTCATACTCGTGTTCGGGTCGGCCGTCGGATACATCGCGATGCCCGCTCTCGCCGGGTTGCTGATGACCGTCGGCTACAAGACCGTGAAGCCCCGCGACATCAAAGAGGTCTGGAGAACCGGGAACACCCAGGCGATGGTGATGGCGGTGACGTTCGCCCTGACGATGCTGATCGCGTTGCAGTACGCCGTACTCGTCGGCGTCGGGATCTCCATGATCCTCTACATCATCAAGCAGTCGAACCGCATCGCGGTCAAGCAACGCATCATCGACAAGAACGGCAACACCCGTGAGGTCGATGCGCCCGACGAGGTGCCGGCCAACGAAGTCGTCATGCTCCAACCGTACGGCAGCCTGTTCTTCGCATCGGCGCCGATATTCGAAGAAGCCCTGCCCGCCGTTACGTCGGAGACGACGAACTCGGTGGTGATCTTGCGCCTGAGGGGCCGCGACGACCTCGGATCGACGTTCACCGATGTTCTCCTTCGATACGCCGAGACGCTCGATGACGCCGATTCCAAGCTCGTCATCGTGGCCGACAGCCCCAACGTGCATGAGCAACTGGCCGTGGCCCGTGTCACAAACGCCGTGGGAGAGCAGAACATCTACGCCTCGAGCAAATGGGTCGGAGAGACGGCAGGGCAGGCATACGACGACGCCGAGGCATGGATCGAAGCCCGTGCTCGAGATCCGGAGAAGGACTCGGAGAGCGATCAGTCGGATGAGGGTGACCCGACGACGGAAAGTGGGAAATCCTCCGAAGGCTCGGCCCACGACGACGACAATCGATAGAGACACGGTTGATTCGGTGCCGCCCATGGGCGCGAAACGACCCCGCGTGGACAACGAGCTCCCCTATTCGACAGCGGCACGAGAGGAATCGACAATGGGCCCGACGTATACATCCCCCAACCGGCAGGGAGACGACTCATGAATATCAAGAAGACCGCTACGGACATCACCGTACGGGCCGCGGCTCGGTTCAACCCGATCACCAACAGCCCCTCGGCGCCGCTCAAGACACGGGCATTGTTCGGTTCGTTCGGACCGTCCCTCATGCCGCGAGCCACCATGCACCAGGGAATGGCTGCCGGACTGTCGGTGCTGGCGGCCGATCTCGTCGCGACCGCGGTAGATGCATCGATTCGACGCTTTGTACCCAACTCCGCACCGATCGCGCTGCGACTCGGTACACGCGCCGCCGTCACCGCTGCCGGTCTGGCAGTGAGCAAGATCCCCGAGACCGATGATGAGTCGACATTGAAGGCGTCGATCCGCAGCGCCGGCCGACTCGCTGCGGCGGGTGGTGTCGGCGGCATGATCTACCAGTCGAGCAGAGAACTCCAAGAGCGGTTCCCGGCGAAGTCACCGGCCCGCCCGGTAATCGTCGGCGCCGCCGGATTCGCCGCGGCCATGGTGTACTCCCGGGATCTTCTCGCCGAGCGTCAGAGCGTGATCAAACGCTGGACGGAGGACGACAAGCCCGCAACGCTGCCCGCCTCGCTCGGCATCGGAATCGCGGTCGCGTCTGCCGGCCGGGGCATCGGGAGAGGCTTCCTTACGTCCCGACGGAGCATGGCGGCGTACTTCGGTGAGGACTTCACACGTGCTCAGGTCGGGAAGACGTTGAACTCGGCGATGTGGGCCGCCGGTGGCGTGTCCCTGTACTACGGAGGCGTCGGCCTCATCGCGAGGAAGAACGAAACGATCGAACCCGCCTACTCGACACCACCCGAGAGCGAGTACGTGTCGGGTGGGCCGAACAGCATCTCGCCGTTCTTCGAGGTCGGGCTTCAGGGTCGACGGTTCCTGACCGACGTCGTGACACCCGACCTCATCGAGTCGACGCTCGGCGAAGAAGCCGTCGCTCATCCGATCAGGGCGTTCGTCGGTGTCAACAGCGAGCCGCTGTATCCGTCGGGCCGGTCCGAGATGATGCTCGACGAGTTGGAACGACTCGGCGCGTTCGATCGGAAGTACCTGCTGCTCGTGTCGCCTACCGGCACCGGCTGGGTGGATCAAACGATGATCGAGTCCGCCGAGATCTTCACCCGCGGAGACATCGCCACAGCCTGCATCCAGTACGGCCGCGGGCCGTCGTTCCTCGAGGTGCAGAAGGTCCATCTCGGCCGTACCCAGTTCCGCGGCTTGCTGTGGGGAGTCAAGAAGCGTCTCGATGGGATGCCGGCTGAGAAGCGACCGAAGGTGCTCGTGTTCGGCGAGAGCCTCGGAGCGTGGTCGTCGTCCGACGTGGTGATGCATCAGGGCATCTCGGGCTTCGATCACTACGGCATCGATCGGGCGCTGTGGTTCGGGCTTCCCGGGCTGGCCAAGTGGTCGAAGACGGGCATGAGGCAGGGGTCGACCGACCTCGTCCCACCCGGGACGGTCGCGGCGTTCGACAACTTCGACGAGTACGAGAGCCTGCCGGCCGAGGAGCGGCGGAAGCTCAGGGCGGTCGTCGTTGACCATGACAACGACCCGATCGCCCAGATGTCGTTCCGGTGGGCCGTGAAGCAACCGCCGTGGCTCGCGGGGTCTGAACGGGGACGCGAGGTGCCGGAGGGGATGCAGTGGTCTCCGCTCATCACCTTCGTGCAGATCATGGTGGATGCCATGAACGCCATGCGCACCGTCCCCGGGGAGTTCAAGAGCTTCGGCCACGACTACCGCGGCGACACGGCCCCCTTCGTGCACGCCGCATACCATCTGGCCGACGTCACCGACGACCAGATGGATGCGGTCGTCGAGACACTTCGCCGGCTCGAGCTCGAACGCGGCGAACGGATCAAGACCGCTGCTGCCGCCGTCGCCGAGAGCAGCGATGCGCCGAAGCGGGCTCCGCGGCCCAAACGTGGTGTCTGGCTCCGTGACCGTACGCCGCTCGACGCCGACGAACCGGCCGTCACGATCACTCCCGGCGCCGCGCCGTCGGACATGCAGTAGCACCGCAGCGCTCGAGGAAGGCGGTTCCCCGTCGGGATCGAACCCCGGCGAACGGGCGAAGAGGCCCGGTCGGGCCGATCATGCCGATTCTGCATAGCGGAGTGGGCACGGCGTCGGCAAGATACGGGCTCGTGGCCTGCGTTGGGTTTCACCCGACTGCGGGCATGAACGGCAGATTGCACAGGGCAACCGCGATACGGGAATCCCCTCGAGCACCGCGCGATGCACGGCGCAGGACGCTACGGGAAACGACGAAGCGAAGCGTGAGGAAGCCAGGATGACCGACGACAACGACGTAGACGGGCCGGACGGCGATCAGACGCGCCCCGGTAACGTCGGCAGCGGGAAGGTCTCCAAGGTCACGTTCGCTCGGCGCGACGGATTGATCACCCTGGGAGCCCGGGCATGGGCCGTGGTCGGGATCGTCGCTGCCTCGACGATCATCTACCTGGTTCTCGCGGGACTGTCCGGACTCGTGATTCCTCTCGTCGTAGCCGCGGTCATCGGGACGCTGTTCGTCCCCCTCGTGGACAAGCTCGCGACCCGCCTTCCGCGCAAGCTCGCCGCGGGGATCGTGCTGATCGGTCTCATCGTGGTCGGCGTCGGGTCGATCGTCGTCGCCGTCGTCGGCATCGTCGATCAAGCATCCGAGATTCAGAGCCAACTGACGTCCGGTATCGCTGCCGCCCGGGACTGGCTCGTCGGCCTCGGCAG
>JAOZRW010000038.1 GCA_029939995.1 Acidimicrobiia bacterium
GCAGGTGACGCCGCTGTGCCCCCCTGCGGCGCGGAGCGCCGCGTCCCCCCGTCCTTCGGCCGAGGGGACATGTGAAGAGACGCCGATCGCTCCAGACTCCAGAGTCCGTGGATTGAGGCTGGGTGGGGGGACAGGGTGAAGGGCGAGTCCGTCCCCACACCGTCCAACGAAGCCTGGATCCATGTATCCCCAGCGTGCCGGGGGGCGGGATCGTTTGCGATCTCGTGGGGAGGTCTTCTCGGCGGGTGGGCTAGAGCAGAAGGGTCGCCGTCGCCAGGAACACGCCGAAACCGACGGCGTCGGTGACCATCGTGAGGAAGATGTTCGATGCCATCGCCGGATCGAACCCGAAACGGCGGAGCAGCAACGGGATCGAAGACCCGGCCAGGGCCGCCATCAGGAACCCGATCATCATCGAGACGAAGATGATGAATGCCATCTGGAACGGCGTCACTCCCGAGCTCTCGCCGGGGAAGAGGGATACGGCCGTTGCGGCTACGAAGGCGCCGAGGATCGCGATGACGACGCCGCGTGACAGGCCGATCGCGATCTCCCGTCGTACCGCCCGCCATTCACGGCCGGGCGGGAGGTCGCCGACGGCGATCGACCGGATCGTGACGGCGACGGCCTGGGCGCCGCTGTTCCCCGAGAGGCCGGCCACGAGCGGCATGAACGCGGCGAGGACGGCGAACTCCGACAGGGTTCCCTGGAACAGGGAGATCACGAACACGGTCACGAACCCGGCGGCGAGGTTGAAGACGTTCCACGGGAGGCGCATCCGGACGGATTGGCTCACCGACGTGAACACCGTTTCGGCTTCACCGGCACCGAACATGACGGCGAGGTCCTCACCGGCTTCCGCCTGGATCGCCTCGATCGCCTCCCCCCACTTGACGATGCCGACGAGTCGCTGCTCTTCGTCCACGACGGGGATCGCAACGAGGTGGAAGCGATGGATCAACTCGGCGACGATCTCGCGATCCATGTCGGTGGTGACCGAGACGGGATCGGAGACCATCACGGAATCGAGCCCCCGACCGGGGCGGGCGAACACCAGCTCTCGGAACGAGACGACACCCTTGAGGTGTCCGCCGTCATCGACCACGTACACGTAGGACAGGTTCGAGCCGAGTTCGTCGTGGAGCCGGCGCAGTGCCTCGATCGCTTCCCCGGTCGTCATCCCTTCCGGGAGCGCGGCGAAGTCGGTGGTCATCATGCCGCCGGCGGTGTCGGCGGCGTAGAGGAGCAGGCTGTGGATCTCCTCGGCGGTCTCCGGATCGAGGGCGGAGAGGACGGCGGTCCGCTCGTCGGCTTCGAGCGCCCCGATCACGTCGACGGCCTGGTCCGCATCCATCATGGCGATCAGCGAGGCGGCCGTAGCGGGGCGGATCGACTCGAGCACGTCCGCCGCGGCCTCCGGGCGCATCTCGTCGAGAACCTCGCCGGCGTCATCGGGATCCAGATCCTTCAGGAGATCGGCCGCGCCCTCCTCCGGCAACGCCTCGAGGATGTCGGCAGCGTTCTCCGGGTTGGCTTCGGCGAACTCCTCCCACTCCTCCTGGTGCGTGTCGAGATACGCCTCGACCTCGTCGGGGCGCCGACGGGCGAGGTCACGGAGCGTCTCAGCGACGGAACGAGGGTGCGGGAGTTTGAACCGCATAACGGAAGCAGCCTATCGCCTCGGGGGCCGGGGCGAAGCCACCCCACAATAGGGCAGACCCCCACGGGGGGAGAGGGGGTCTGCGCGGCCGATCCTGTGAATCGGCGAGAACATCATGATAGCAGACGATCGATGCCGTCAACTCCCCTTTTCGGTCAGCGGACCGAGATGAGCGGACCCGGCCCGGCCGGCTCGACCACACCGATCACCGCAGCGAGGTCGCCGCCGGCGACGACGGCGGCGACGAACGGGTCGAGGAGGTCTTCCGGAACGGCGAGCAGGAGGCCCCCGCTCGTTTGGGCGTCGACGAGAACGGTTTGGACGGCGGACGGGGTGTCCCCGAAGTCGACGACCGGCTTGATCGCCCGGTAGTTCCGTTTCGTACCGCCCGGGATCTGGCCGGCGGCGGCGATGTCGATAGCGCCTTCGAGAATCGGTACCGCTTCCAGGTCGATGACGGCAGAGACGCCGCTCGCTTCCAGCATCTCACCGAGATGGCCGAGGAGACCGAACCCGGTCACGTCGGTGCCGGCCACGAGCCCGGCGTCGACCGCCGCCTTCGAAGCAGAAGCGTTGAGGCGGCGCATGGAGGCGATGGCCGCCTCCCCGGCGGACGCGGGCGCCGTGCCCTCCTTGATGGCGGTTGCGATCACACCGGTGCCGAGCGCCTTCGTGAGGACCAGACGATCACCGACTCGCGCCGCACCGTTCGTAATCATCCGATCGGGGTGGACCGTTCCGGTGATCGCGAAGCCGAACTTCGGGTCGCTGTCGTCGATCGAGTGCCCACCGACCAGTGTGCATGCCGCTTCCGTGAGAACCTCGACGGCGCCGTCGATCACGTCGGCGGCGGTGCTCCACGGCAGGACGTCGCGTGGCCACGAGAGGAGCTGGAGCGCCGTGAGCGGCGTGCCCCCCATCGCGTAGACGTCGGAGAGGGCGTTGGACGCCGCGATGCGGCCCCAATCCTGCGGATCGTCGACGATCGGTGTGAAGAAGTCGACGGTCTGGACGAGCGCGAGCTCTTCGGAGATGCGGTAGATGGCGGCGTCATCCGATCCGGCGATCCCGACGAGGAGATCCGGGTGCCGTGTGATTTCCGTACCGTGCAAACGGCGCAGAACCTGCGCCAACTCGTCAGATCCGAGCTTGCACGCTCAACCGGAACCGTGGGCGTAGGCGGTGAGTCGAATGAAGGCCATCGAGCGGCAGGGTACCCGGACCCGGGGCCGAACAGCGGTGCCGCAACGGGTTGCCGGACGGCGCCCGACGCCTAACCTGCCGGTGTGCGTCTGCTCATGAAGATCCTCGGCGGCCTCGGTCTGTCGTGGGTCGTGTGGCGACTCTTCGGCCCGGAGCCGGAGCCCTCCTACGAGGGGGAGCAGCGCCGCCCGCTCCACGTCGCGGGGAGGACCGTGTTCGTCGACGAACGCGAGTTCTTCGTCCGCGAGGCCGGCGATCCTGCGAACCCGCCGCTCGTCCTCGTCCACGGATGGAGCTTCGACGGGGAGATGAACTTCTTCACGATCATCCCGCGTCTCGCCGAACGCTTCCGCGTCGTCGTTCCGGACCATCGCAACCACGGCAAGTCGGACCGGATCCGGGGGTCGTTCGACATCGAGGACCTCGCCCGCGAGACGATCGGCGTGATCGACGCCCTCGGGTACGACCGGTTCGACCTCTTCGGCTTCTCCATGGGAGGCATGGCGGCCCAGGTGATCGCCAGGGACCATCCCGAGCGGGTCGGAAGGCTCATCCTCGCCGGGACGGCCGCCTACCCCGTCGACCGGTCCCGGCCGGTCGTCGCCGGCGGGTTCTGGCTGGCGCGGGCCCTTGCCCGATGCTCGAAGACCGAAGCGGCGGCGGTCACGTACCGGTTCCTCCTGCGCCGGCGCCTCATCGATCCATCCAACGAGCGCTGGATGTGGGCGGCCCTCCTCAACCGGGATCCCTCACTGTTCTACGAATCCGGCAGGGCGGCGTGGCGGTTCGATTCGCGGCCGTGGGTCGGGGAGATCACGACGCCGACGATGGTCATCATCCCGTCCGTCGACCAGATCGTGCCCGTGCGGGCCCAGCGCGACCTCGCCGGGCGGATCGGAGCGGAGAAGGTCATCGTGATCGAAGGGTCGGGACACGAGTCGATCCTGGCCCGACCCGACGAGTACGTCACGGCGATCACCGACTTCCTCACCGAACCGCTTCCACCCCTCGACGCACCCGGATTCTCCGCACACATGGATCCGGTGACTCCGGGATCACACGGGGAGCCGTCGAGCGGGACGCCCGGTTGAACCAGAACCTGCCGCACACGGACACGGGGGCGGTCGCCCGGGACCCTAGGCGTTCGGTCCGCGGCCAGCGAAGTCCGCTACGAGCCGGCACACGTCGTCCGGGGCTTCGAGGATCACGTTGTGGCCGGCGTCGGGGATGGACCGGTGGCGCGCGTCCGGGAGGGCGGCGGCCATGGAGGAGGCGAACGCGTGGTACCGATCGTCGCGGCTTCCGGTGATCAGCAGGACGGGCATCGTGAGCGTCGCCAGGCGGTCCCCGACGAACGGCTGGGCGCCCTGTCCCAGGCCACGCAGCGCCGCCGCGAGACCCGACGCCGTGTTCTCCTCTCGGACCGACCGATCCCGTATCCGGGTGGCCTCGTCGAGGTGCGTCGTGCCCGTGATCGGACCGTCGAGCCACTCGTCGAGGAAGGCTGCGAGTCCGATGGATTCGATCCGGTCCGCAAGCGCCGCGTCCTCGCGACGACGTGATGCTCTGGCCGATGCTTCCCGGATCCCGGGAGAGGTAGATATGAGGATGAGTCGATCCACGAGCTGCGGATGCTCGAGGGCGGTGAGGAGGGCGAGGCGACCGCCCTGCGAGTATCCGAGAAGTGACACGGGGGAGTCGAATCGCTTCAGGTAGGCACCCAACGCCGCGACGGTCGTCGGAACGTCGACGGGTGCGATCCTCGTCGCCCCGTGGCCGGGGAGATCGGGGGCTTCGACGCGCAACACCGAACTCGTCGGCGTGGCGAACTGGGCACCCGTCAGCGTGAAGCCGTGGAGGGCAACGATGGGAGTTCCGGCTCCGAAGACCCGGACCGAGAGGTCTCCGCGGGGCAGATCAGGCCTCTTCTGCGATCGGGACTTCGACCGTCATGGCCCGGTAGGCAGCGAAACCGAGACCGAACGTGATCGTGAGGATGGCGAGCCCGATGAGGAATTTCTTCATGGGTGAAGCGTACCGCACGGGGCGCCGTGGCGGTCCGGGTTCGGAGGAATCCCGCTTGGAGTGCGCTGGCCCGTCTCTGTACGCTGCGCCCATGGAACCATCCCAGGCGGGTCCCGGCGGCGCTACAGAATGCTCGCGTGGTCGGCCGCATTCAACGTCCTGGTCGTGCTCGGTGGCTCGATCGTTCGCGCCAGCGATTCCGGCGACGGATCGGAAGGCGGTATGGGGCCTCTCCGCCGGGGCCGTCGGACTCCTCGTCGTCGGGGCGATGGGCGCGATCAACGTGCTCGGCGACTCCCGGTATCCGGTGACCAGTTTCCGCTCAGGCGTCGAGCAGGAACCGTCCAGCGACGCAACGTGGAGGGTGTTCTCATGACCGATACCGCACCGATACGCCCGGACGAACGATTCGACGAGGATCGGGTCGCCGCGTATCTCCGTGAGCATCTCGGGGAGTTGATCGGCCCCGGGCCGATCGAGTTCGAGCAGTTCCCGGGAGGGGCGGCGAACCTGACGTACGTCGCCCGATCCGCGCGCGGCGAGTTCGTCCTGCGTCGCGCACCGCTCGGCCCGGTAGCGAAACACGGCCACGACATGCGGCGCGAGTACCGGGTCCTCTCGCGCCTGTGGAAGGGCTATCCGCCGGCACCGCGGGCCTATCACTACTGCGACGACGCCGCCGTGATGGGCAAGCCGTTCTTCATCATGGAGCGGCGTACCGGTTTCGTGATCCGATCGATCTGGCCGGACGTGTTCCGCAACGATCCGGATCTGCAGCGGCGGGTCGCCGGGAGCGTCGTCGACGGCCTCTCCGCGTTCCATCGCGTCGATGCCGCCGCCGTCGGTCTCGACGACCTCGGGCATCCGGACGGGTTCGTGCGGCGGCAGGTCGAGGGATGGAGCGGACGGTGGGATGCGGCCAGGACACGCGACGTACCGGAGATGGACCGGGTGGCGGAGATCCTCGGCTCCGCCGTTCCCGACCCGCATGCGACGACCCTGCTGCACAACGACTACAAGCTGGACAACGCCATGGTCGACGCCTCCGGCTCCCTCGTGGCCGTCTTCGATTGGGACATGGCGACCCGTGGAGATCCGCTCACGGACCTCGGCACGCTGCTCGGCTACTGGGCCGACCCGGACGAGCCTGCCTACGCGATCCTCGCCGGGCACGCCGTTCCGCTGACTCCGGTGATGACCAAGGGCGAGGTCGTCGCCCGCTACGCGGCGTCGACCGGGTTCGACGTGAGCCGCCTCGCGTACTACGAAGGGCTGGCCCTCTTCCGCCTCGCGGTCATCCTCGAACAGATCTACGCACGGTACGTCGCCGGGCAAACGAAGGACCAGCGGTTCGCAGCATTCGAGCCGGCGGCTCCGATCCTGGCCCGGTCGGCCCTGGCTGCGCTCGAGCGGTGATCCTCATCGCGGCTTTACGAGCGGCCGGGAACCCGGTACGCTTCCGTCCGTGACCGCACGCTACCGATTTACGTATGCACTCACCGGGCCTTGTGCCCGGATCGACGTGATACGGCGGTAGCGGCACCACACACCAACACACCCCCACGACGACCCGGAGCCGAGGCTCCGGGTCTTGTGGTACCCGGAGCCTCCTCGAAGGAGGAACCATGTCGGAAAAGCCGATTCTCAAGAGCCATCGCCGGCCGGGCATCGAGACGACCGTCGTCTCGACGCGTGCCGTCAAGTTCGGTGACGGCTCCTATCCCGTCATCGCCGGTCCCGTGGCGGTGGAGAGCCAGGACCAGATCCTCGCGGCGGCGAAGGTCGTCGCCGAGGCAGGAGGCTCGGTCCTGCGTGCCGGGACGTTCATCGCCGGCTCATCCCCGTACGGCTACCGGGGGCTCGGAACCGACGCCTTGTGGATGCTCGAACATGCCGGCCGCGAGAACCGCCTTCCCGTCAGCACCGAGGTGCTCGAACCGGATCACGTCGAGATCGCCGCCGAACGTGTCGACATGCTCGAGATCGGCCCCGACAACATGCAGAACTTCGTGTTGCTTCGCTCCGTGGGCGCCACCGACCGTCCCGTCATCATCCACCGGGCGCCGGCGGCCACGATCGACGAGTGGCTGCTGGCCGCCGAGTACGTGCTCGATGCCGGCAACGACGCCGTGATCCTGTGCGAGGGTGGGAGCCGTGGATTCGATCCACGAACATCCGAGACGATCGACATCACCGCGATCCCCACCGTCCAACGCCTCTCCCATCTGCCCGTGATCGTCGATCCTGCATCGGCGGCCGGCCATCCCGAGCTCGTGCGACCCCTGGCCCTCGCCGCGCGAAGCGTCGGGGCCGACGGTCTCGTCGTCCCGTTCCACCCGGACCCCTCGACCGCTCTCGTCGGAAACGGATCCCAGCTCGACTCCACGTGTTTCGAGCGGCTCATGGACGCCCTCGGGATCCCCTCGCTGCGCGACGAGATCGATCGCATCGACCGGCAGGTCATCCGGCTGCTCGGCCGCCGGTTGAAGAGCTCGGTCGAGATCGCGAAGATCAAAGCGGAGCGTGATCTCGAGATGCGATCGCCCGATCGTGAAGCCGAGTTGATCGCCGAGATCCGGGACGACGCCGTAGCCGCGGGGATGGATCCCGACTACGCCCAGGAGCTCATGGAGGTCGTGTTGTCTCACAGCCGCGCCGCACAGCGTCGCGCCGTCGGCAGGGACGAAGACCCCGGCGTCGAGTAGCGTCGGAAGTCATGGATGAGATCAGTGTCGGCGACGACGGCGTAACACGATGTCGGTGGGGAAACGGGACCCCGGACTACGCGGCGTATCACGACGACGAGTGGGGCCGACCGGTAGCGGACGACAACCGACTGTTCGAGAAGTTGAGTCTCGAGGGGTTCCAGTCGGGGCTGTCCTGGCTCACGATCCTGCGCAAGCGTTCGGCATTCCGGCGGGCGTTCGCCGATTTCGACTACGAGCGGGTCGCGCTCTTCGGTGAAGCCGACGTTCAGCGCCTCCTCGGCGACGCCGGAATCGTCCGGCATCAGGGGAAGATCCGGTCGACGATCAACAACGCCCGACGATCCCTCGAGGTCGTCGAGGAGTTCGGATCGCTTGGTGCCCTGATCTGGTCGTTCGAGCCGGAGTCGCGTTCACCGACTACGGATGCGGCGACGCCGGAATCGGCAGCCCTCGCGAAGGAATTGAAGCGACGCGGCTTCTCATTCATCGGGCCGACGACGGCGTATGCGTTCATGCAGGCGATGGGGATCGTCAACGACCACGCTGCCGGATGCGTTGTCCGGAACGCAGTTGGGGAAGAGCGCAGACTTTTCGTGCGACCGGTCCCGGCATAGCGGGGACTTGAGAAGGGCATTTCGGCATGGTCTCGCGGCCTGGCTGGTGGATTAGCGTTGAGGCGTCACTTCCACAATTCGAGGGGACGGTCGCTGATGAAGTGGGTCGTGGTGTGGGCTGGGATCCTGATGCTCTCGATGTGCGGCAGTACAAGGTCCGCTGCTCCGCCGACGGGAGATGAGCCGACGGGCGCCACCGTTGCCGAAGAGTCCACGACGACGAGCTCATTCACGACGACGAGCACGTCCACCACAACAACCGTGCCTCCGTCCACGATGCTGCCGGAAGGACCGCCCGATCTGAGCGGGATCTGGGACGCTACGAAGATCGTCGGAGGGAAAACTGAGGAAGGGACGGTGCTCATATCTCAAGCCGGGTCGTCCTTCACACTGAGCTTCTCCGATGGATTCGAGTGTCGACCGGCCGATGCCTGTGAGTTCGACGGAACCGTTTCAGCAATCTCTGACCCCGAGAGCGGTGAAATGATGTATGTGTGGATGGCCAGCAACAGCGGCCGTGCCGACGACGAGGGCGGCACGTTCGAGACATCCTTCGGCATCATGTCGTTTTCAGACACCTACCCCGAGGGTGATTCCTCCGAACTCCCCGCGACGATAGATCCCTCCACGAAACAGGAGGTCGATACTTCTGACTTCTACATAGGTCTTGGACAGTCGGTCTATAGCGGCGGCGGACAGACGATGGTGTGGGATGGGTACCTGCTACTCATGCCGTCTGGCTAGTGCTCTGTCCACGAATCTCTGCGCTGTTCTGTCGGCCGGGGACGCCGCTCGCGGCGTTCTCGTCCTCGACGCATTCTCGAATGCGCCTTCGTCCTGTGGCCTTGCGAGCGACGCCCCCGACTCGACATCGACAACCCGAACGTTCGTGGGCAGAGCACAACTAGGAGCGTCGGAACCGTCGGCCTACTTCGTTGCCGGTTGTCTTCACTCGGGCTTCGGCGGCCGTCCCATGAGGATTTCGATCGCTTCCGGGACGGACGCACCCTCGTAGAGCACCCGGCCGACCTGCTCGGCGATCGGCATCTCGACGTCCGATCGACGCGCCAGGTCGAGGATGCCGCGGGTCGACTTGACGCCTTCGGCGACCATGTTCATCTCGGAGACGATGGTGTCGATGTCCTTGCCGCGGCCCAATCCGAGCCCGACACGATGGTTGCGGCTCTGGGTCGACATGCACGTCGCGATCAGGTCGCCCATCCCCGCCAGACCTGCGAACGTGACCGGATCCCCGCCGAGGGCGTGGCCGAGGCGCGACATCTCGACGAGGGCACGGGTCATGAGCATCGAGACGGTGTTGAGGCCGAACCCGAGCCCCTCCGCCATGCCGGCGGCGATCGCCATGACGTTCTTGAGCGCCCCGGCGCTCTCCGCCCCGATCACGTCGCGGTTCGTGTAGACGCGAAACGACCGGTCCATGAACAATCGCTGCAAGTCCCCGGCGGTCGCGTCGTCCGTCATGGCGACGACGGAGGCGGCCGGCTGCCCGGCCATGATCTCACGAGCCAGGTTGGGTCCCGTGAGAACCCCGATCTTCGACCGGTCGTGATCGGAGAGGACGTCGGCGGTCACCTCCGTCATGCGCATCAGCGTGTCACGCTCGATGCCTTTCGAGAGCGAGATGATGGGGAGGTCCGGGGGGATGAGAGACGAGGCCTGCTCGAGGACGGATCGGAACCCGTGGGAAGGAACGCCCATCACGACCACGTCGGCTCCGTCGACCGCACGGTCGAGTTCGGCCGTGGCGTCGAGCTCCTGGGGCAGTTCGAAACCGGGGAGGTAGTCCGGGTTCGTCCCGTCGGCGATGGCGGCGGCCAGTTCCGGGCGTCGCGCCCACAGCACGGTGTCGGCCTTCGGGGCGAGCATCGTCGCCACGGTTGTTCCCCACGATCCGGCTCCGACGACGGCAACTCTCATGTCTGCTCCTTCCACTGGTGACAGCGTACGCCATGTCCCCGCCCAGCACGGGGTCCTTGTATTTCGTCACGAACGCGGCGACGCTTCATGTCACATACGAGCGGAGAGAGCGAGGCCCCTTGACGTCCACCAATTACGTCCTCGACACCTGTGTTCTGTTGGCCGATCCGAACGCACCGCTCCGATTCGACGAACACCGTGTCGTCCTTCCTCTGGTGGTCGTCGAGGAACTCGACCGGCAGAAGACCCGGATGGACGAGGTCGGCGCCAACGCCCGTTCGGCGATCAGGCTGCTCGAGAAGCTCGGTGCGTCCGAGCCGGGGGGGCTGGCGAGCCCCGCGAGCCTGCCCGGCGGCGGATCGTTGAGGATCGAGCTCAACGGGGTCACCTCCCGACGGCTTCCCAGCGTTCTCGACCCCGGCACCGTGGACCATCGGATCCTCGCAACGTGCCTCAACCTCGTCGATCAGGGGACACGGACGGTGCTCGTGACCAAGGACGCGGCGCTTCGGATCAAGGGGGCGCAGCTCGGCGTGGCGGTCGAGGACTATCGGGGCGACACGGTCGTGGTCGACGAGTCCTACAGCGGAGTGGCGAGCATCGACGTACCGGGTGAGGTCGTCGACGAGCTCTTCGGAAGCGGCAAGGTCGTCGTCGAGGAACCGGAGCTCGTGCGGAATCAGTTCGTCGTGCTCCACGGGCCGGGGTCGCAATCCGGGCTCGGCCGCGTCGTCGAGGACGGATCGAGAACGGTCGTGACCCGCGTCCCGGGGAGCCGGCACGTGTTCGGCGTCGAGACCAAGAACACCCGTCAGGCGTTCGCGTTCGATCTGCTCATGGACCCCGACGTCGCGGCCGTGTCGATCATGGGGATGGCCGGCACGGGCAAGACGTTCCTCGCCCTCGCCGCGGCTCTCGAGCAGGTGCTCGAACTGGGCCGCTATCGACGCGTGTCGGTCTACCGGCCGCTCGTCGCGGTCGGCAGGCAAGAGGTGGGGTATCTCCCCGGCGATCTGAGCGAGAAGCTCGAACCGTGGATGGCCGCGGTGCACGACAACCTCTACGCCCTGTTCTCCGACGCCGAGGGAACGCCGCGTGACGCGGTCGAAGAGCTGTTCGAACGCGACGTCATCGAGATGGCGGCGGTCACGTACCTGCGGGGACGGTCCATCACCGGGGAGCTCGTGATCGTCGATGAGGCCCAGAACCTGGAGCTTCCCACGTTGAAGGTCATCTTGACGCGCATGGGAGCCAACTCGAAGGTCGTGTTCTGCGGAGACCTGACCCAGGTCGACAATCCATATGTGTCTCCGTTCGGCGGGCTCGCCGCCATGATCGAGAAGTTCAAGGGGAACTCCCTGTTCGGCCACGTCACGCTCGACCGGACGGTTCGCAGCCCGCTCGCCGAGTACGCGGCCAACATCCTCTGACGGCTACACGTCCCTGCGGTACTCGACGAGACGTTCGGCGGTGGCCGCGGGAAGCCGCACGGTCATCTCCGTTCCGTTCGCCGCGTGACACTCGTTGAGAACGTCACCGGTGCTGTGGAGCTGCGCCGCGACATCACCGCGGTCGTAGGGGATGAGAAGATCCATGGTGACGGTGACGGCTTGGAGGCCGTCCACGATCGCGTCCTGGAGATCGTTGATGCTCTGACCGGTGAGCGCCGACACAGCCACCGAGCCCTCGTACACCGTGAGGAGACGCTGCAGGACGGCCGGTTCGGCGATGTCGGACTTGTTGAAGACCAGGATCTCGGGGACGGTCGCGGCTCCGATCTCGGACAGGACGTCCCTGACGGCGACGATCTGCCCGTCGGGATCGGTGTCGGCGGCGTCGACGATGTGGACGAGGAGGTCGGCATCCGCCGCTTCATCGAGCGTCGACCGGAACGCTTCGACGAGTTCGTGGGGGAGGCGGCGGACGAACCCGACCGTGTCCGACATCAGGGCGCGATGGCCGTCGGGGAGATCGAGCCGGCGGACGGTCGACCCGAGGGTCGCGAACAGTCGATCTTCGACGAGCACGTCTGCGTCGGTGAGGCGGTTGAAGAGCGTCGACTTGCCGGCGTTCGTGTATCCGACGATGGCGGCGATCGGGAGACCCGACCGCTTCCGCGACTTCGACCGTGTCTCCCTGGACCGCGCCGCGTCCTTGAGTTCCCGCTCGATCTTCGACATCCGTTCGAGGATGCGGCGCCGGTCGGTTTCGAGCTTCGTCTCGCCGGGGCCGCGTGTCCCGATTCCCGCGCCGAGGCGGGAGAGTTCCACACCCTTTCCTCTCAGCCGCGGGAGCCGATAGCGGTACTGCGCCAGTTCGACCTGGAGGCGGCCTTCGTGGGTGTGGGCGTGCTGGGCGAAGATGTCGAGGATGAGCGCCACGCGGTCGACGACGTCGCATTGGAACGCCTGTTGCAGGTTGCGCTGCTGGGCGGGGCTGAGCTCGTTGTCGAAGACGACGACGTCGATGTCGAGGGCGTGGGACTCGGCGACCAGTTCGGAGAGCTTCCCCTTGCCGATGAAGGTCGCAGGGTCCGGTTTCTCGCGACGGACGAGAACCGTCTCGACCGGCTCCGATCCGGCGGTGTCGGTGAGGAGTTCGAGTTCGGCGAGGCTGTGATTGCCGTCCGTCACGTCCCGACGATCACGGACGACACCGACGAGGAGCGCCCGCTGTCGGACGACCTCCATATCGGTCACGGACGCCGTGAGGCGCCGTCCGCTCCGTGCGACGTGGGATCCTGAATGTTCGTCGGCCATGGGATGAGTATGGCCGATTCCCGGGCGTGCGGGGCTCTCGAGACCGGGTGGCGGCCGGAACGACCGCCGGTCGAGATCGCCGGAGCCCTTGCGCATCATGCGGTGCCATGCCTATCTTGCCTCGATCCCCGACGGTTGTTCGGGGTTCCTGGTTATCCAGGGTCAATTATCCGGAGGCATTCGAATGAACGAGAATCTACGCAAGTGGCTTCCGTGGATCATCGTCGCCGCCGTTGCAATCATCATCGTCATCATCATCGCCGTGAATTCGGGCGGAGACGACGAGGCTTCTGCAACGACGACGACGGCGGGCGATTCCACGACCACGACCGTTGAAGAAGAAACGACGACGACGAGTGAGGGCGAGACGACGACGACCGAGGCACCCCCCAGTGCGCTCGAGCCGATCGCCGTCAAGATCGGAACCGTGCTCCCCCAGACGGGACAGCTCGCTTCGATCATCGAGGCGCTCGAGAATCCGATCAAGATGGGCACCGACGAGATCAACGCCGTGTCCCCCGGGCTCGTCAGCGTCGACTACGGCGACTCGGGAACCGACCCGAACATCGCGTCGGCCACCGTCGACAAGTACCTGACCGGCGACTACGCCGGCATCATCGGTGCAGCAGCATCGGGCGTCACGCTGTCGATCGTCGACAAGGTCCAGTCGAGCCAGGTGTCCATGTGCTCCGGTTCCAACACCGCGGCAGCGCTCAGCTCTTCCGACTACGACCCGTACTACAGCCGGACCGCGCCGTCGGACAATCTGCAGGCACCGGCTCTCGCCGACGTCGTTGCCGCCGACGCACCGACCGCCGTTGCGGTTCTGTGGCGCAACGACGAGTACGGCAAGGGCTTCGGCGAACTCGTTGCCGAAGAACTCGGTGATGTCGTCGTGCTTGCCCAGGGGTACGACCCGAAGGCGGGTTCGTTCGCAACCGAAGCTCAGGCGGTGGTCGCGAGCGGCGCAGACGCACTCGTCATGATCACCTTCGAAGAGGGTGGCCAGATGCTGCTCGATCTCGAGGGCGCAGGCTACGGCGGCGCCATCTACGTTGCAGACGGGTTCAAGGACACGGTCGGCGCAGATCAGGTCGGCGGGAACGTCGCTCTGCTCGAAGGCATCAAGGGCACGGCCCCGTCCGCCTCGCCGGCGAACGGTGAGTCGACCTTCCCCAGCCGCTTCGAGGCCGCGTTCCCGGGCACGCCGACGATCTTCTCCGCACAGGACTACGACTGCCTGATGGTGACGGTGCTTGCGGCACAGGTCGCTCAGAGCGCAGATCCGTCGGTCTTCGTGAACGAGATCCAGGGAGTGACCGAGGGTGGTGAGAAGTGCTCGCTCTTCGAGGACTGCTTCAACCTCGTGATGGCCGGCACGGACATCGACTACGACGGTGCCTCCGGTCCGCTGGACTTCGGTCCGAGCAACGAGCCGGGCATCGGTACCTACGACGTTTTCCTCTACGACGCGGAAGGCAACACGGAGACGCTCGAACAGATCGTCGCCGGCGGCTGACACAAGCCGTTGTCGAGAACAGCGATGGGGCCCGGCATCTGCCGGGCCCCATCTTCGTGTGCGTGAGTTGATCTACTCGACCCGACCCAGTGTCCCCAGATACAGGTCGATCACCTTCGGGTCGTGGAGCAGTTCGTGCCCCGTTCCCGTGTAGGCGTTCGTTCCCTGGTCGAGGACGTACGCCCGGTCGGCGATCTGCAGACATCGACGAGCGTTCTGCTCGACCATGATGATCGACACGCCGGAATCGGCGATGCCCCGGACGCGTTCGAAGACGAGGTCCTGGTTCGCCGGAGACAGACCGGCGGACGGCTCGTCGAGGAGCAGCACCGTCGGGCTCATCATCAGGGCCCGACCGATCGCGACCATCTGGCGCTCACCGCCCGAGAGATATCCGGCTCGCTGGTCGGAGCGATCGGAAAGCAGGGGGAAGATCTCGACCACGGCGGCGAGGCGTTCGTCCCACGCCTTCGGATCCAGGTAGAGCCCCATCCGCAGGTTGTCTTCCACGGTGAGCGATGGGAAGACGTTCGCCCGCTGCGGCACGTAGCCCACGCCGAGTGCGACGAGTTCGTGCGCCGCGAGGTTGGAGATGTCCCGGCCGCGAAGGGTCACGACTCCGGTCCGGACCGGGACGAGACCGAAGATGGCTTTGATGAGCGTCGACTTGCCTGCACCGTTCGGACCGATGATGCCGATCATCTCGCCGTCGGCGAGGGTGAGATCGACGCCGCGCAGGATGTCGACGCCGGGGAGGTAGCCCGCCGTGACGGCTTCCGCTACGAGGAGCTGCTCATCGGTCACGATGCAGCCTCCCCGTGGTGCTGGCCGAGGTAGGCGTCGATGACGGCCCTATTCCGGGCGATGTCGCCGGGCAGCCCCTCGGCGATGATCTTCCCCTGGGCCATGACGACGACCCAGTCGGAGATCTCCTGCACCACGTCCATGTCGTGCTCGACGAAGATGACGGTCTTGCCGCCATCGCGAAGACCGGTGATGTGGGTGAGAAGCGACTGGGTCAACGCCGGGTTCACGCCCGCCATCGGTTCGTCGAGCATCACGACTTCCGGTTCCATCATCAGCGCCCTCGCCATCTCGAGGAGCTTGCGCTGTCCCCCGGAGAGCCCCCCGGCGAATTCGTCGGTCATGTGGTCGAGCCCGAACCGGGCGAGGAGCTCCGTCGCCCGCTCCCTGTTGGCCGCCTCCGTCGTCTTCCATCCGCCGGTGATCGCCCCCCAGAGGTTCTCTCCGGGGTGGTCCTTGGTCGCGACGAGCATGTTGTCCATGACCGTGAGCCTGGCGAGGGACTTGGTCAGCTGGAAGGTGCGCACCATGCCCTTGCGGGCCACCCGGTATGCGGAGATGCCGGCGAGCGGCCCGCCGTTGAGGTGCCACTCGCCCGCGGCGGCTTCGTCGAATCCCGTGAACAGGTTGAAGAGCGTCGTCTTCCCGGCCCCGTTCGGACCGATGAGCGACGTGACCGTGTGTCGTTGGATCTCGAGGTGGTCGACGTCGACGGCGCGGAGGCCGCCGAACGAACGTTGGAGGCCGTCGGCGACGAGCACCGGATCCGGCTTGGAGACGCCGGGTTCCGCCGCAACGCCGGCCATCGGATGCTCAGCGTTCATCGATGAGCACCTCCTCCCGGTTACCGAGGATCCCCTGGGGTCGGAAGATCATCAGGAGCATCATCCCGATGCCGACGAACACGAGCTTGACCTGCCCCGCTGCGGCGGGGGTCAGGAGGTCTCCCACCCAGGGGATGCTCGCCTGGGCGTTGACCATGAGGGCGTCGATCGTGAAGAACATGAACTGGAAGACGATGGCACCGACGACCGGTCCGAGGATCGTGCCGGCGCCGCCGAGGATGACGATGACGTAGAGGATGAACGTGATCTTCGGCAGGTACGCGTCGGGTGTCACGTTCTGCTGCTCGAGGGCGAGCAGGATTCCTGCGACCCCTGCGATTCCGCCGCCGATCATCAACGCCTGGAGCTTGTAGGCGAAGACGTTCTTCCCGAGGGATGTTGTGGCGTCCTCGTCCTCGCGGATGGCTTTCAGCACCCGTCCCCACGGGCTGTGGATGAGCCGGGTTACGAGGAGGGTCATGAGCGCAACGACCGTCCACCCGACGATCATCACCCAGAGCTTGCGGCCGGTGACGACGAAGCTGCCGAAACCGTAGAGCTCGGCGGCCGGGAAGGGGTTGAGGGCGAAGAACGAGCCGGCGAACCCCTGGATCCCGAAGACGCCGTTCGTGAGCGGCTGGGCCCAGCTGGAGCGAACGATGAGTCGGATCGCCTCGGCGGCGGCGATCGTGGTGATCGCCAGGTAGTCGGCGCGCAACCGGAGCGTAGGGATACCGAGGAGGAGGCCGAGCGCCATCGCCGCGAGGATGCCGACGATGATGCCGAGCCATAGCGGGGCTCCGAAGTTGACGCTGATGCCCATGCCGTACGCCCCGACCAGCATGAAGGCCACGTGTCCGAAGTTCAACAGTCCGGCGTACCCGAACTGGAGGTTCAGGCCGATCGCCGACACGGCGTAGGCCGCGGTGATCGGACCGATCGTGGAGAGCAGGCCGTCGATGAGGACGCTTGACCAATCCATCAGCCGATCCGCTCCTTCGATCCGAGCAGGCCCTGCGGCTTGATGAGCAGCATGATGATGAGGACGACGAGGGCTACGGCCGCTTTGAGCTCATTGGGGAACACGAGCGTGCTCATCTCGACCGCGACGCCGACGACGAATCCCCCGACCATGGCGCCGTACGCCGTCCCGAGACCGCCGAGGACCACCGCGGCGAAGATGAGGAGCAGCAACTTGAAGCCCATGTCCCACTGGACGGCTTCGTTGAGGCCGAAGAACACACCGCCGAGGGCGGCGAGCCCTCCGGCGAGGATCCAGGTGATCAGGATGATCCGATTGACGTTGATGCCGGACGATTCGGCGAGATCGGGGTCGTCGGAGACGGCGCGCATGGCCGTTCCGGATCGGCTGCGCTGGAGGAAGAGACCCACGCCGGCCAGCACGATGAGGGAGATGACGATGGTGGCCAGCTGCTTGGGGACCATCGCGATCCCGAAGAGCTGGAACGGGGGCTGGCCGGCGAAGTCGGGGTAGGCCCTGGGCTCGCCGCCGAAGAAGATCAGGAAGAGGTAGCGGGCGGCGAAGGAGAGTCCGATGGAGACGACCATCATGGCCACGAGGCCCGTCTGCCGGTTCCGGAGCGGGCGCCACAGGGCCCGTTCCTGAAGCCAGCCGAACCCTGCGCCTACGAGCACCGCCGGCACGACGGCGACGGCGAGAGGCCACTGTGGGCCCACGGGGGAGGCATGGAAGAAGTAGGCGGCGATGGCGCCGAGCGTCACCATCTCCGCGTGGGCGAAGTTCACGAGTCCCGTCACCCCGAACACCAGCGACAGGCCGACGGCCGACAGGGCGATGATGGCGCCGAGCTTGAGCCCGGCGATGAACAGCGCTCCGATGCGCGAATAGGTGGAGACCGTCGAGACGGCCGCTTCGCCGAGCGGGAAGATGACCTTCTTCGCCTGACCCTCTCGGACCTTGACGTCTGAGAGTTCCGCCTTGTCGGGATCGGTGAGTTCGACCCCCTCAGGCAGGGTCGTGGTCTCGAGGCGCACCTGATAGATACCGGCACCATCGACGGGGACTTGCCATTTTCCGTCGGCCCCCGAGGTGCCCGAGCCGATCTCGGTGCCTTCGAGGATGACGGTGATCGTGACGCCCTCGACGGGAACCTTCTCGTCGTCGATCTTCTGGATGAGCGTGCCGCCGATCGACTCTCCGGCCGCGATGGACGCGAGAGGAGTCATCACGACGATAGCGATCGTCGCGAGCCAGAACCATGCGAAGCGGGCACGTCGTGACACGATCGGCCGAGTGTAGGGCCGCGCGGAGTGGATACGTCGTTTCACCCCCACCCCCACCCGAAACCCAGGGTTCTCTGCGCCCTATGTGCCGTCTCCAGCCCTCGGTTCGGGGATGCATGCGCAACGAGTGACCGAGAAGCTCGC
>JAOZRW010000083.1 GCA_029939995.1 Acidimicrobiia bacterium
TCAGGCCGCAGCCGGACGGCAGATCTTGCAGGGACGGAAGCCGGCCGCTTCGGCATCGGATTCGGTTCGGAACTCGACGCGGTGTACATCGCGGATGCGTCGCGCGTGACGGCACGTCGGATAGCAGTAGATGCCGGTCGTGTCGCTCCCGATGAGCCGGACCCCGCGTCCCGCCAGAGCCTCGATCTCATCCGGGTCGAGGCCCTCCCGTTCGAGGAGGGAGCGCTTCATCGAAGATCCGTACGCGTAGTTGCCGATCTTGCCGTCGGTCCGGACGACGCGGTGGCAGGGGATCAGTACCGGCACCGGGTTCCGACCCAGGGCGGTACCGACGGCGCGAACCGCGCCGGGATTGCCGATCTCTCTGGCGATCCACCCGTACGGGCGGATCTCCCCCGGGGGGATCTCGGCACACTTCTCCAGCACCTTGCGCTGGAATTCCCCGATCGATGACAGATCGATCGGGAGGCGGCCGATGCGTCCCGTTCGCATCGTCCGGTCCAGATGCGCAGCGAGACGCTCCGGCGGGGCGTCCACCTGCGTTGCGGGTCGTGGATGGCGGTGAGCGAAGTCGCCGGGGGACCCTGCGACGTCCACCGGGACGAACGCCGTGACACCGCGACCGTTCCATGCGACGTACGCAGGACCGGTCGGTCCCTCGACGACGGCGAACGAATCGGCGAGGTCGACACGTCGCAGCACGGCGTCGACCGTCCCGTCCGGCGCCGGGCGCCGCAGAGCGGCGAGTTGTCGGGTGAGCGAATCCTGGGTGTTCACTGTTCCTCCTCGATCAGCGTCCGCAGGCGGGCGAGACCGCGGCGCACATCGGACCGTGACGTGCTCCCGGAGCGTCCCGTCGCCGCGGCGATCTCCTCGTAGGACAGGCCGACGACGTGACGGAGGACGACGGCGGAGCGTTGCGGGGTCGGGAGCGTCGACAGCCGGTCTCGCCACACGGCCAGGTCCGCGTTCCCACTCGCCTCGTCCGCCGGGTTCGGCGTCGGGTCGATCCGGTCGTCGACCGGCGGCGCCTCGGGGTGCCTGGCCCGGCTCCTGGCCCGGTTGCGGCAGAGGTTCAGAGCGATCGTCCAGACCCACGGCTTCAGATCGAGGCTGCGGATCCGTTCGGGGGGGTACGAACGCAGCGATCGATAGATCCGGACGAACGTCTCCTGCGTCACATCCTCCGCATCGTGCCGGTTGCGGGTCAGTTGCAGCGCTCCGGAGTAGATCCCGTTGCTCGTCGAACGGACGAGGTCGGGGAACGCCCCATCCAGGTCGGATGCGAGGTGCGCTGGCAGATGGTCGAGTGTCGTGGTCATGTCACAGAGAAGAACCCCGGACGCGCGGTTGTCGTTGCACTTCGCCCGAACGTTCGAACGGCGGGGCGGGGAGCGGGTGGTCGAGCACGCATGTCCCGGCCACGGTCGGCTGTGTCGCGAGGCGGTCTTCGGCGATCATCACGAGCGCATCCATCTGGGCCTTCCCCGGCGGTGACCCGGCATCGTAACACCCGGGTTCCGCGGCCGCTCGAGGGGTGAGACGCCGTCGTCACGAGAGCAACGAGGTCTTCTGCCGGCCCACGGATCTTCGGTTCCGGTAGCGGGCTACCTTTCCTTCCCATGGATCGTTCGACGCGCAACGGGATGGGGTTCGCTCTCCTCGCCGCCCTCTTCTGGGGCGTGAGCGGCGCCGTCGCGGCCGATGCGTTCGCTGCGGTGAGCCCGGCCCAGGTCGCCGAGGTGCGGGCGTTCGTCACCACGCTCTTCTTCGTTCCCTTCGCCTGGCGTCGCGGCGTGCTCTCGCCGCGCGGAGGACTTGTCTGGTTCGCGCTCTTCGGAGCGAACCTGGCCCTCGTCAACGTGACGTTCTACTGGGCGATCGACCGGCTCGGCGTCGGTCCCGGAGCGACCATCCAGTTCCTCGCCCCCATGTTCATCCTGATCTGGATGGTGGTCGTTCAGCACCGAACCGTTGCGCCCGTCGTCTGGGGAGCGGGCATCGTCGCCGTCACCGGCGTTGCGCTCATCACCGAGGCGTGGCAGCTCGAAGGAGGCGACTGGATCGGTGTCATGTGGGGCCTGATCTCGGCGGTAGCGTTCGCCTCGTATCTGGTCTTCGGAGAGCACCTCGGACGCAGATACCCGTCCATGACGATCGTCACATGGGGATTCATCTTCGCTTCGGCCATCTGGCTCGTGGTCCAGCCGCTGTGGGTGTTCCCGACGGACCTGACGGGGATCGTCTGGCTCGAACTGGTGTGGGTCGGCATCATGGGGACGGCGCTGCCGTTCCTCTTCGAGGTGTCGGCGTTGCGGCGGGCATCTTCGGGGATCGTCGGGGTGATCGCCACCACCGAGCCGGTCTTCGCCGCGGCGGTCGCCTGGGCGTGGCTCGAACAGAGCCTCAGCCCGATCCAGATCCTTGGAGGCGCCATGGTCCTCGGCGCTGCGGTCTCGATCCAGCGATGGGGTGCTTCGGACGTCGAGATCCCGCTCGAGCCGGCGCGATAGCCGGTCTCTCGCTGGTACCGTGGCCGCCATGAGACTCTTCAAACGCGTCGCACTCGGTGTCTTCCTGCTGAACGTCCTGCTCGTCGTAGCCGCGCAGGTCGCGAAGCGAATCCTCCCGTCATATGGGGACGAGACATCCGATGTGTTCGCCGCCGTCGCGGCGATGGACGGCGCCGAGGTGGTCAATCGATCGGACTCGTTCCGGGCGGGTTCGGGCACGGTCGTGATGGGCGGGATGGCCATCGACCTCACCCGGGCGACCATCACCCACTCTGCGACGCTCGAACTGACGGCGATCGCCGGCGGGATCGACGTCGTCGTCCCTCCGACCTGGCGGGTCGAGATGACGGTGTCGGCGTTCGCCGGCGGGGCTGAGAACGCAACGGACCCCGACGGGGTCGGTGAGGATGCGCCCCTCCTCGTGATCGACGCTCGCACCTACTTCGGAGGAGTCAGCATTCGCGCTGCATCCTGAGACGACTACGCCCCGGGTGCACTCATCGATGCCCGGACGATCCGGCCGAACGCGAGGACGCCCTCGGAGCGGTTCCCGTACTCGAGAGCCCGTGACAGCACGTCGAGGGCTCCGCTCCGATCGCCGGTCTCCCGGAGAGCGATCGCCCGATACACGAGGGTCATCGCGGTGACGTCGTCGTCGTTGAGGACCCGGTCCGTCATGGCGATCGCTTCGCCGAAGCGCCCGGACGCGCAGAGCAGCTCGACCTGCGAGAGGACCACGTGTGTCGTGCGGTCCACCAGTTCGAGCGTCGCGATCGCAGAACCGAAGTCGCCGTTCTCCTGAGCGAGTTCGGCGACGGTGAGCGCGACGGCGGTTCTCATGATCGGCAGGGCGACGGACACACCGGGAGCGATCGGAACGACGATGCCCGCATCTGGGAGATAGGTCTTGATGAAGGGGTCTTCCCTGGGCTCGAAGCCGCCGACGACGGTTCGACCCAGGAGCTCGGATGCGTAGGTGCGGCGCGTCTCGAGCGACAGGAGGCCCGCGATGACGTCGGCCGTGTTCCGATACTGAGGATGCTGGCCCCCTGCCAGGTCGATCGCGTGAGGGTCTCCCGAGACGACGGCGGCGTGCATGGCCTTCTCGCCGGCTCGTGCGAGCCACCCCGGTTCGGTGCGAGCAGCCAGGGCGGCGTACTCGTCGGGACCGGGGAACTCCCACGTCGTATCCACCCATTCGCGGCTCTGCCGGCCGCCGAGGCGGAAACCGAACTGGTTGTTGAGCGGGTCGTACCACCAGTCGCCGTCGCTGTAGACCAGGGAGTTCCATTGGTGTCGTGCACGATGACCGAACGACCAGGACACGGAGCCTCTTTCACAGCGTGCGTCCGGCTCACCCTATCGCGCGATCCGGCGGTACCCTCGCACCATGGCCGTCGATCTCGCAGGAACCATCACCTATCTGAAAGACCACGCCGTCGAGCACGGGTTCCACGTCCACGACGAACGGCACTTCGTCGAGACGTACACCCTCCGGCAGGCGTGGGAAGTGGACCTCCATCCCGCCGAAGCGTGCGAGGGGCCGCTCGATCTGCATCTCGCGATCGATCTCGATCCTCGTATCGTGCTGGATCTCGAAGACCTTCTCATGTCGTCGTCCGACACGCCGGAGGATCCCGACGGCCGATTCGCGGTCCCGTTCCTCTTCAACTGGGGATTGCCGGCGCTGGCGAGTCCTCCCGATCTGATCGTGCTCTCCGCCGAGTTGGCCGGGATCGGCGGAGTCGACCTCCCGATCGAAGTGTCCGCCGTGGACAGCTTCGGAGCCCTCTCCGACGGCCAGGAGCGCAGGCTCTCGCTCGTCGCGGCGGTTCAGCACTCGCTCGTCGACCTCATGTACCGCCAGGACAGCCTGTGCGAGACGCTCGATCGCGTTCACGCGGTGAGCATGTACATCGTGGAGCAGGCACCCGGGTGGATCGGGTAGGAAATTGGGAAGATCAGACTTCGGCGCCGTGCTGGTCGAGCCACTTCGTGATCGGTGCCGGCATCTCGGCAGGGCGGTTGCCCCAGTAGTAGACCACGACCGAGCCGCCTGCCGCGTCGTGGAGCGTTCGCCGTTCCGGGCTGAAGAACATGCCGAGGAATCCAAGGCCGAAGAACGTGAACGACAGGGGGTAGACGAACTGTCGGATCGCCGCCTTCCGCGGGGAGATCGGCGTCCCGTCTCGTGCGACGACGCTGATTCCGATGATGCCCATTCCGAGCGTTCTGCCGGCGAGAGAGATGCTCACCCAGTGGTAGAGGAACGCCCAGAAACCGGCGAGGGCCAGCCCGAGGAAGCCACCCTCCCACGATGTGCCGATCTGGATGTTGAAGAGGTAGTCGAGCACGAAGTTGACGCCGAACACCATGAAGACGAACGCCACGGAAACGATGATCGAGTCGAGGACGATGTTCAGGATCCGGGACACCGGACCGGCATAGTGCCCGGTGAGTTGACCGCGACCCTCCTCGTCGACCCCTTTGGCGGCTTCGAGGGCGGGCGGGGCGACCGGCCGCGTCGAGGGATCTCGTCGGAGGAGGCGATAGATCGTACGCTCGACGACCTGATCCACGGCGACGATCTGCCGGCGAACGACGTCCATCGCCGACCCGGCGAGCGCCCCCGTGCTCTCGCGCACGATGTCGGGGATCCCCGCCCGGTCCGTGAG
>JAOZRW010000039.1:0-6861 GCA_029939995.1 Acidimicrobiia bacterium
TCTGAATAGGCTTCAAGCTTCAAGCTGCAAGCTGCAAGAGGGGTGGTGGGATTCAGGTCTGTGTCGAGCCGTCGGCGGCCGATCGTGGGCGGGTGCTCCGGCGGAGGCCGTGGATCATCCGCTGGATCTCAGCAACGTCACGCAGGTGTCGTTCGGAGATCTCGATCGGCATCAAACCGACGTCTCGGGCGAGCATGACTTGCGTCTCGAGTTCGTAGGCCGATCCAAGGGCGATCGCGAGGAACCGCCTGAGCTCACGATCCGAATAGCGTCCCGACCCTTCGGCGATGTTCGAGGGGATCGACACCGCCGCTCTCGTGATCTGATTGCCCAGAGCGAACCGGCCGGGGCCTGTGAACCGGTCTACCAGGGGGATGAGTTCGGCGGACAGCGCGTAGGCCCGTTGCCAAACGATGAGGCGCTTGAAGTCGTGCACACCGCAGACATATCAGAGGAAGAAGCCGACTCCAAGACATACGATCATCGAGACCGGCGAAACTCCCACCAATTCTTGCAGCTTGCAGCTCGAGGCTTGCGGCTCCCTATCCGATAATCTCCATCAAATCGGTCTCGTCCGGGTCGAGCGGGGGGCGCCGTCTCGCCGCGGCCGTCAGGATGTCGTAGAGGAACGAACCGAGGCTGAAGGCGATCCCGGCGAACACGGCCGTGCCGATGAGCACCGCCGCGAGGCTCACGATGGTGGTCGGTCCCGGCACGTTGGTTGCAACCGCCCAGCTGATGAGGAATGCCGCACCCGCACCGATGACGGTCGGGGGGATCGCTCTTCCGGCGACGGCCAGGACCTTGCGCAGCCGCGCACGCCCCTCGGCGCCCTTGTACCAGAGCAGCGCCAGCACCGTCGTGTAGAAGCCGAGCGATAGGACGCTGGCGAGTGCGACGCCGCGGATCCCGAACGTCTCCGCCAGGAAGAAGTAGAGCGGGATCGCGACGGCGGTGGAGACCGTGCCGACGATCACCGGCGTCCACATCGACCGGCGAGCGTAGAAGGCTCGCGTGATGATCTGCAGCGCACCCCAGATCGGGATGGCCAGCGCATAGAAGAACAGGGCGGCCGCCGTCGCCGAACTGTCCGACACGTCGAACGCGTACCTCTCGAACAGCGTTCGGACGACCGGCAACGCCAACGCGGCGAGGAGACCTGCGGCGGCGATGGACAGGACGAGCACCCATCGCATCGCCTTGTCGACGGTCCGGTGCATCGCCCGGATGTTCCCCTCGGCCCAGAGGCGGGAGAGGAACGGGTAGGCCGCCACCGCAGCCCCCTGAGCGATGATGCCGATCGGCACGAACATGGTTCGCCGGGCGTAGAGGAGCTGGGTCTGGACACCGTCGCCGACGAGGTCTCCGAAGATCGACATGAACGACTCGTCGAGTGCCACGACGGACTGGCCGATCATGAGCGGCACCGCCAGGAGGACGTACTGCTTGACCGCGGGGTGGAGCCATCCGCCCCCGAAGTCGAGACGCATGCCGACGCGTCGCGCTCCCCACCATTGAACGAAGAGGTTGCCGATGAACGCGCCCGCCACGGCGCCCCAGATGAACCCCTCCGGATCGGCGTTGCCGGTGATCCAGGCCCAGAGGACGCCGCCGGCGATGATGCCCACGTTGTAGATGATCGGCGCCAGCGTCGGGATGGCGAAGAAACCCTTCGCATACTGGACGGAGGCGAACATGGCGCCGACGACGAACGCGAACTGCGCCGTCATGACGATTCGGGTCAACCGCACCGTGTTCGTGACCTGGAGCGCGGTGAAGTCCGGGTAGATCGCGCGGATGATCCACGGTGCGGCGAACCAGGCGGCGATGATCAGGACGGTGATCGAGATGGCCAGCCACCGGACGATCGACGTGAACCCGCGCCACCCCTCGGCTTCCTCGTCGCGGGCGAGGTACTTCGAGAAGATGGGGATGAACGTGATGGTGAGGAACCCGCCGGCGAGCAGGTAGTTCGCGTAGTCGGGGATCCGGAAAGCCGCCACGTACTGGTCGGTGACCCCATCCGCGCCGAGGATCGCGGCGAAGATGATCTCGCGCAGAACGCCGAGAACCCGGGAGATGAGGATGCCGCCGGACACGATGAGGGCGGCGATCCCGATCCTGCTCGTTTTCAGCCGGTCCGTGTTGGGGCTCATGACACCCCGATCGTAGGACGCCGACGCCCCGGATCGCGGTCACTCACGCCAGGTCGCGTTTACGGAGGACCAGCGTCGTGAGTCCGATCGACAATGCGGCGACGATGATCGTTCTCCCGATGGTCGATCCGAAACCGGAGAGGTCCGCCGCACCGAAGTCCCCCAACGCCGTTGTGACGGCGTCGGGGGCGAGGGAGGAGAACGTCGACAGGCCGAGACGCCACGGAGACAGGGCCGAAAGGCCGCTCAGGGCACTGACGACGCCGTTCTCGAACACGAGGACGAACGCCAACCCGGCGAGCACAGCCCGGTCGGTGAAGAACCCGAGCGGCACGAACAGCGCCGTGTAGACGATCCCGGCGATGATTCCGCCGAGCATCAGCGGCACCGTCGCCCCCCACGAGCCCGTCTCGAGTCCGTACACCAGGCCGAGGGCGCCGCCGCCCAGGGCGTTGAGTGCCGAGACCACGATCGCAGCGCCGAGGACTTTGGACCCGGCGATGACGGAGCGCGGGATGGGGCGGAGCACCAGGAACGACAGCGTCCCGTCGCGGCGTTCGTCACCGAGCGCCGAGGCCGACAGGATCAGCGACACGATCGGGACGAGGAGCGGCAGATAGAGCCCGACGACCATGCCGAGGAACCGATCCAGAGCCGCTTCGTCGGCGAGGGCCTGCGAAGTGAGGAGGAAGACGAGCGCCGGGGCGAGAGCGGCGAGGCCGAAGATGACGGCGCGCCGGAGACCGAGGACCTGTCGCATGGTCGTCGTCGTGATGGCCATCAGCGACCTCATCGTCCACCGACCAGGTATCGGAAGACGCTCTCGAGTGACGCGTCCTCGGGTCGGAACCCGGTGATCCGCGCATCGATCTCCCGTGCCACGACCGGGACGCGGCGGCCGAGCGCAGCCAGGTCCCCGGTCTCGACGTGCAACGTCCCGTCGTCGACCGCCACACCGTGAACGAGCGACTCTTCGAGCAGCCGGGCCGCGAGAACCCGGGGTTTGTCCGTGTCGACCCTGACCCGGTACGGGATGTCGGTCATGGCGCGTCGGATCGCGGCGACGTCGCCTGCGGCGGCGAGACGGCCGTCGACGATCGCGATCACGCGGTCGGACATCCTTTCGACCTCGTCGAGGACGTGGGAGGAGACGACGACGGTGCGGCCCTCGTCCCCGAGTCTGCGGAACAGGTTGATGAGATGCAGCCGCTGAACAGGGTCGGTCCCGTTGAGCGGTTCGTCGAGGATCAGGATCTGGGGGTCGGCGACGAGGGCAGCGGCGACTTTGGCGCGCTGGCGCATGCCCTTCGAGTACCCGGCGAGTTTCCGGTCGGCGGCGTCGCCGAGCGCGACCGTCTCGATGGCCCGGGCCGTCGCGCCGTCGAGGTCGTCGACGCCGGCCAGCGTGGCTGCGTATCGGATGTAGGAGCGGGCCGTCATCGACGGGTACACGGCCGCTTCCTCGGGAACGAGACCGACGTTCGCGTAGACCTTCGGTGACGTGCGGGGCCACACGCCCAGGACGCGGATCTTCCCCTGAGACGGCCGGATGAGGCCGGTGAGCATCCGCAGCATCGTGGTCTTGCCCGCCCCGTTCGGTCCGAGCAACCCGGTGACGCCGGACCCGAACGAACAGGTGACGTTCGACACGGCGACCTTCTGACCGAACCACTTCGTGACGTCGTCCATCTCGATCGTGGGGGAGTCGACGAGGGCGGGGTTCGTCGTCACATGATCCTCCGGTATCGCCACACGACGACGACGGTCGAGACGGCCGCGACCGCGAGGATCGCAACGAGCGACAGCCACGGGTCGAGACCGGAGCTCGCGACGACGAGATCGCTGGATCCGATACGGTCGAAGATCCAGTCCCGCACGTAGGCGGGATGTTCCCCGAAAGCCAGCAGGGCCGCGTACCGGTGCCCGGGGATGGACGTCGCTTGCACGAGCGACGCGCCGAGGGCGGTTCCGATGAGGAAGATCCCGAGGAAGATCCCGGTGGCGGCGGCTTTGCGTTTCGTGAGGGTCGATACGAGCAGGGCCAGCGGCGCGTACGCGAGGGCGTAGACGATCGCAGCGGCGAGGATCTTCGGGATCTCGCCGAGGTTCTCACCGAGCCCCTTGAAGAAGCCGTCCGCGGAGAGGGCCGCGAACCCGATGTACATGAGCGTCTGGGGGATCAGCATGAACCCGGCGATGACGGTGAGCAGCGACGCGGCCCGTGCGCCGACGTAGTCGTCGGGCCGGAGGGGGCGGGAGGAGTAGACGGACAGCACGCCGGATCGCCGATCGGGGATCAGCAGTTCGGGTGCGGCGAGCGCGACGAAGAGCAGGATGGTGACCCCGGTGATCGAGAAGTAGTCGGCATGGCTTCCGAACGGGGACTCGGCTTCGGGGGCGAACGTCGAGAGGAGGAACGCGAATCCGACGAACACGATCGCCGGAAGGGTTGCCAGCACGATGAGCATCCAGGGGAGGATCTTCTTCCTGGCACGCCGGCGGATGCCGAAGACGCGGAAGAGCCCGTCACGGTAGGTGGTCCTGATCGCGCCCTTCCTCCCGCGGCGTTCCCCGTCGTACGGCGCATATCCGAGATCGAAGACGGCGCCGCGATCGCTCATTCGCCGCTCCCCTCGAGGAAGACGTCTTCGAGCGTGGTGGCTTTGGGGCCCATGGACCAGATGCCTGTGCCCGTCGCTGCGAGCGCATCGCGGGCGATGTTGAACGGGTCGCCGTCGGTCGACGAGACGTAGACGTGGGATCCCGACACTTCGACGGTCGCGCCGGCTGCGGCGAGTTCGCTCACCAGGGCCGCCGATTCGCCGACGACTTCGATCTCGACCATGTCGGCGTCGACGAGGTGGGAGAGCGGGCCGGACCTCAGCACTCTGCCCCCGTCGAGCATGAGCACCCAGTCGCAGGTCCGTTCGATGTCGCCGAGGACGTGGGATGAGACGAGGACGTTGATCCCGAAACCGCCGAGCCGGGAGATCAGTTCGAGCATCTCCTCCCGGCCTTCCGGATCGAGACCGGCGGTCGGCTCGTCGAGGAAGACGAGCTCAGGGTCGTGCACGATCGCCTGGGCAAGCTTGGTTCGCTGCTTCATCCCCGTCGAGAAGCCGCCGAGACGCCGGAACCGCTCCTCTTCGAGGCCGACGAGGGTGAGCACGTCGGATGCCCGCTGACGGGCGGCGGTCGCCGGCAGCCCGGCGAGACCCGCCGCCTGGACGAGGAACTCGGAAGCGGTGATGTCGTCGGGGAGGCAGTCGCCCTCCGGCATGTAGCCGATCCGGGAGCGCACTTTGAGGAACTGTTTCGTGGCGTCGAATCCGAGGACGGTCGCGGATCCGAGCGTTGGGCGGAGGATGCCGAGGAGGATCTTGATGAGCGTCGTCTTGCCGGCCCCGTTCGCACCGACGAGGCCCGTCCGACCGGCCGGCAGATCGAACTCGACGCTGTGGAGCGCCACGATGGACCCGTACGCGTGGCCGAGCCCCCGAGCGGAGATGATCGATGTGTCACCCATGTGGTTGACATGCTCGCAGAATCCGGTCGCTCCGCACCCCCAACCCCTCCACAACCATGCGAACCCAGGGCTCGTAGGCGGACATAGCCGTCACTTCGGCCCACGGAACGGAGCGTTCAGCTCCTGCTGGTGCGAACCATCGCCGTACCGAGCCCGACCAGGGCGAGCCCGACGATCGCAAGCATGGCGAGCCGCTCGTTTGCTCCGGTGTAGGGAAGCTCTTCGGCCGGAATCGTCGTGGTCGTCGTGTCGACCACGGTCGATGTGGCCACTGGGGCGACCGTGGTGGATGTGGTGGTGGTCGTGGTGGAGGTTGGCAGAGTGGTTGTGGTTGTCGGAGGGGCGTCGCCGAAGTAAGTGATTCTCGCGGTCTGGCCGCCGTCGAGCGTTCCGATTGTCCAGATGCCGTTATCGAACGTGCCGACCGTGATCTCGACAACGGTCAGGATGAAATCGTCCCTTCGGAGGTCACGGGGGGCTACTTCGATCGGATCTTCGGTCACGTTGGTGAGGACGTGTTCGAAGTCCGCGTGAAGGCCGTCGGGGCTCGGGTTCACACTGCTCGTCTCGAGGATCCCGTCTTCCAGAGCGAACGCGGGAATGGCGAACAGCACTGTGATGAGTGCCGCTCCGAGCAGTGATATGAGTGCCTTCACCGTTTTCTCCCCCTCCAGCCCCTCACAACATAGCGGAAGAATGATGTCGTCTCGCCTGCCGGTTTTCCCGCGTGGGAGCTTCGCTCCTGACCCCCTCCGCCGCCTTCGGCGGCACCTCCCCCTGAGGGGGAGGAAGTGTTTGAGGGGGAGGAAGTGTTTGAGGGGGAGGGGGTGTTTGAGGGAGAAGAGGTGTCGGCTGGCGCGGAGGAAGTGTTCGGAGCGGAGGAAGTGGGGGAGGGAGTCGTGGGGGGCGGGGGCGGTGGGGGGTCGCGGCGGAGGTCTGCCAGGCGTTCTCTCAGGAACTTGGCTTCAGTCTCGGCTTTGGCGGCTCGCTCTCGAGCTTCGGCGAGTTGCTGACCTGCTTCGTGGAGATTCCCCAGCTGGGTCAGCATCTTGTTCCACGCGTCGACCGGCACGATCATCGTTTCGGGAGCGTCGGTTCTGACCTCCTTCGCGGGGGCTTCGGCCTTGACCCCTTGCTCTGCGGGAGCTGCGGCCTTGGGGGCCCCCCCCCCCGCCGGCG
>JAOZRW010000039.1:6871-18307 GCA_029939995.1 Acidimicrobiia bacterium
CCCCCTGAGGGGGAGGAAGCGTCTGAGGGGGAGGAAGCGTCTGAGGGGGAGGAAGTGTCTCAGGGGAAGGGGTGATCTTGCGGCCTAGATTCTCGGCTTGGCGCCGCACGGAGGACATCTCGACGATCCGGAGGGTCAGATGGCCGTCGGATTCGAGGTACGAGTCGATGGTCTCGCGCCGGCACCACTTGCGCAGCGTGTTGATCGGGATGCCGGTGGCGTCGGCAGCCTCGCGCAGCGTCACCCACTCACCGGTCGGTTCGACTCTGGACCGGCTCTGGGAAACCTCGGGTCTGCCGCGACGCCGATCCCGCGACTCGCGGATCGCTTCCGTCTCCCACCTCTTCGCAGCCTCCATGACCATGAGAGTAGCGGCCGCGGGCCATGCCGATTCGAGAACCGGTTTCCTCCTAGGATGGCGCCTACCACGACCCGGGATTCGAATCATGCCGGAACAACCCCCACAGCTCGAAGACGAAGTCAGGGATCTCGTACGGAACATCGTCACCGGCGTCCTCGACGACGTCGGTCGCGTACCGCCGCTCCCCGAACGCGAAGCCCCCACGCCGGGCACCGGACCGGAGACGATCGCCATCGGCGCCGACCACGGCGGCTACGCGTTGAAAGAGAGGCTGGCGTTCCTCCTCAAAGAGGCCGGTCACGATGTCCACGACTGCGGCACCGACTCGACGGACGCGGTCGACTATCCGGACTACGCCCACGAAGTAGCGCGTCTCGTCGCCGACGGAACGTGCCGGTGGGGGATCATGATCGACGGAGCCGGGATCGGCTCGGCGATGGCGGCCAACAAGGTTCCGGGCATCCGGGCCGCCCTCTGCTACGACCTGTCCACCGCCAGGAACAGCCGCGAGCACAACCTCGCGAACGTGCTGACGCTCGGAGCGGGGCTCATCGGACCGAACCTCGCGTGGCAGATCGTCCAGGAATGGCTCGCAACGCCGTGGGGCGAGGGCCGGCACGCCGATCGGGTCGCCAAGATCATGAACATCGAGAAACGCTACGTCGGAGGGTCGCCGTGACGAACGACATTCTCGACCGGGGGATCCTGGTCGAACTCATCACCAAGGAAGTACTCACCGCGCTCGCCGAACGGTCGGACATCTGTAAGAACCCGGAAGCCGTCCGGCAGGTCGTCGCCAACGGGGCCGACCGAGTCGCCTTCCACGGCACTGCCGCCGACGTGCCGCTCGACATGGCCAAGTACATCGACCACACGCTTCTCAAGCCCGAAGCGACGGCGGACGAGATCGACGTGCTCTGCGACGAGGCGATGGAGTTCGGATTCGCCTCGGTGTGTATCAACCCGACCTGGGTGAAGCGGGTGGCCGATCGTCTGCGCGGCAGCGGTGTCAAGACCACCTCGGTGATCGGCTTCCCCCTCGGTGCGAACACGCCGGAGATCAAAGCGATGGAGACCCGCCGGGCGCTGCGGGACGGCGCCCGTGAAGTCGACATGGTGATCAACATCGGGGCACTGAAGTCCGGGTTCCTCGAACTCGTCCGCACCGACATCGAGAAGGTCGTCGACTCGGCCCACGAAGGAGGGGCGATCGTCAAGGTGATCCTCGAAACCTCGAAGCTCACCGACGAGGAGAAGGTGGTCGCATCGGCGATCGCCAAGCAGGCCAAGGCCGACTACGTGAAGACCTCGACCGGTTTCGGCGGGGGCGGCGCGACCGTCTACGACGTGGCGCTGATGCGTGAGACCGTGGGGCCCGACATGGGTGTCAAGGCGTCGGGCGGTGTGCACACCGCCCAGGAGGCGGAGGACATGATCGCAGCCGGAGCCACGAGAATCGGAGCCTCGGCGGGTGTGCAGATCGTCGGTGGAACGGAAGGAGATGCCGGTGGCAAGGGGTATTGAGGTCCGTTCATACGCGTTCCTGGACTCGCTCCAGCCGCAGTACGCAGCCTTCCTCGGGACGGTCGCCCAGGGGTTCCTGCCCCTCGCCGGCGACGCGTCGCTGTTCGTCGAAGTGTCGCCCGGGATCGAGATCAACCGGCTGACCGACGTCGCGTTGAAAGCGACGAGCGTGAAGCCGGCCATGCAGATCATCGAGCGCTACTACGGACTGCTCGAGGTCCACTCCCCGGACCAGGCGGAGACGAGAGCGGCGGGAGAGGCCATTCTCGAATCGATCGACCACGTCGAGAACGACCGCATCAAGCCGAAGATCCTGTCGTCGCAGATCATCCGCCGTCTCGACGATCACCACGCTCAGCTGATCAACCGGACGCGGCACGGACAGATGATCATCCCGGGTCAGACCCTCTACGTGCTCGAGTGCGAGCCCGCGGCGTACGCGGCGCTCGCCGCCAACGAAGCCGAGAAGGCCGCCGAGATCAACGTCCTCGAAGTCCGCTCCCACGGGTCGATGGGCCGCATCTACCTCGGAGGCGAGGAGCGGGACATCGACGTAGGTTGGCGAGCCGCGGTCGCAGCCCTCGAAGGCCTCGAGGGGCGGGTCGTGTGATCCGCCGGAGTGCAGCAGCGCACGGGCAACACCACGGCGAGGACAACCGCCTAGAGTCAAACGAAATCGACGAAGGAGCAGGAAATGGCTGAAGCGCTGGGAATGATCGAGTGCAGGAGTTTCGCGGCGATGGTCGAATCGGCCGATGCGATGGTGAAGGCCGCCAAGGTCGAGCTCGTGTCGTACGAGGAGACCGGTGGCGGCTATGTGACGGCGATCGTGCGCGGCGACGTGGCCGCGGTGAAGGCCGCCGTCGACGCCGGGATCCGCGGAGCGGAGAAGGTCGGCGAAGTCATCTCGACGCACGTCATCGCCCGTCCCCATCTCAACATCGATCTCGTCCTGCCGCTGGGTCGGGCCACCGAGGCCAGAGAAGAGCTCGGCTGATCCCGACCACCCCGTACGAGTAGGAGGTCGGAGCGATGCAACTCGGACGAGTCACCGGAACGCTGGTGTCGAGCCGCAAAGAGCCGCTCATGGAGGGCATGAAGTTCCTCGTCGTCCGCCAGATCGACACCGACGGAGGAGACACCGGTTCATACGTTGTCGCCGTCGACTCGGTCGGTGCCGGCGTCGGCGAAGTCGTCATGTACGCGTCCGGAAGTTCTGCGAGACAGACGGGACTCACGAAGGACAAGCCGTGCGACGCGGTGATCATGGCGATCGTCGACACGTGGGAGGTCGACGGTGAAACGGTGTACGTGAAGTGAGCCACCGGTGCTGACGGATCAGGAGATCGCCGAGATCATCGGCCGCGTCCGCGGCAAGGTCGAAGCCGTCCAGGGCCGGGACCGGACCGGCCCTTCGCTTCGCGCGGCGGCCGAGCAGGCGGCGCTCGCGTCGAAGCTTGGTGACGGCATCTACGCCACGATCGACGAAGCGGTCGCCGCCGCCCGACACGCGTTCCTCGCATACCGGGGCATGGGCCTCGAGAAGCGGCGCGTCATCGTCGACGCGATGCGTTCGGCCATGCTCGCCGACGGGGAGCGACTGGCGTACCTGGCGAGGGAAGAAACCGGGTTCGGCCGGGCCGAGGACAAGACCATGAAGAACCGGCTCGTCACGACCCGCACCCCCGGGCCGGAGGATCTGGAGCCGCAGGCGGTGACGGGCGACTCGGGCATGATGGTCACGGAGTTCGCCCCGTACGGCGTGATCGGCTCGATCTCGCCGGTGACGAACCCGACGTCGACGGTGATCAACAACTCGATCGCCATGATCTCCGCCGGGAACGCCGTCACCTTCAACGTCCATCCGCACGCCAAGAACGTTTCCGTCGAGAACATCCAGGTCCTCAACCGCACGATCGTCGGTGCCGGTGGCCCGCCCGATCTCATCACGGCGATCGCCGAGCCGACGCTGGAGTCGGCGAAGCGCCTGATGGCGCACCCCGACGTGCCGGTGCTGCTCGTTACCGGCGGGCCGGGCGTCGTGCGGGAAGCGCTCGCCATGCCGAAGAAGGCCATCACCGCCGGGCCGGGCAACCCGCCCGCCGTGGTGGATCAGACGGCCGACGTCGATCAGGCCGGCCGGGACATCGTGCGGGGCGGATCCTTCGACAACAACATCGTCTGCGTCGACGAGAAGACCACGATCGTCGTCGACAGCGTCGCCGACCGTCTCGTCCAGGCGATGGTCGCCGCCGGCGCGTACCGGCTCAAAGAGCACGAGCTCAAGCGGCTCGAGCGGGTCATCTTCAAAGAGATGGGGGCGAAGGGCAAGCCCGGGGTCGTCAACCCGGAGTGGATCGGGAAGAACGCATCGGTGATCCTCGCCGAGATCGGCGTCTCCGTCGACACCGACGTGCGGCTCCTCGTCGCCGAGGTCCCCGCATGGCACAGCTTGGTGTGGACCGAACAGATGATGCCGGTCATGCCAGTCGTCCGGGTCAAGGACGTCGACGCTGCGATCGACCTGGCGGTCCGCTCCGAGCACGGGTTCCGTCACACGGCGTCGATCCACTCGACCAACGTCGACACGATCACCCGTATGGGACGTGAGATGAACTGCTCGATCTTCGTCGCGAACGGATCGAACATCGCCGGCCTCGGCTCCGGGGGAGAGGGCTTCAGCTCCTTCTCCATCGCCAGTCCGACCGGCGAGGGCCTCACCCGGCCGCGGACCTTCTCCCGCATCCGGCGGGTGACGGTGGTGGGGGCGATGCGCATTGTCTGATCCCGCCATCGGCATCGTCGAACTCGACTCGATCGCAGTCGGCATCTTCACCGGCGACGCCATGGTGAAGGCCTCGCCGATCGGGGCGATCTACGCCGGGACGGTGCACCCCGGCCGGTACCTCATCCTCGTGTCCGGCGACACGGCGAGCGTCGAGGTGGCGCTCGAAACGGGGACCGACGCGGCCGTCGACTCGCTGCTCGACACGATCTTCCTCCCGTCCGTGCACACCGACGTCGTCGCCGCGATCGTCTCGACCGTCGAAGCAGCCGACTTCGGCGGTGACGCCGTCGGCGTCGTCGAAACCGACACGGTCGCCAGCGTCGTCGAAGCCGCAGACGCCGGGGTCAAGGCCGCCGGAGTGACCCTGCCTGCGGTCCGCCTCGCCGACGGTCTCGGCGGCAAGGGATACGCCGTGTTCGCCGGTCCCGTCGCGGAGGTCGAGGCGGCCCTCGAAGCGGCCGTCGAGCGGTCCGCCCCGACCGGGCATCTGGTCCGTCACGTCGTCATCGCCCAGATCCACGAGGAGATGCGTGAGAACCTCGCGGCCGATCTGCGGTTCAACCAGCGTCTCGCCCGGCACACGGCGGACGGCTGATGCAGCTGGGACGAGTCACCGGGACCGTTGTGGCCACGATCAAGTCGGAGGGGCTGGAGGGTGTGAAGTTCCTCGTCGTTCAACCGCTCGACAAACACCAGGAGCCGATCGGGCGACCCGTGATCGCCGCCGACGCCGTGTACATGGCGGGCCCGGGAGAGCTCGTCTACTACGTCGCATCCCGGGAGGCCGCCGAGGCGCTCGAACCGAGATTCGTTCCCGTCGACCACGCCATCGTCGGCATCGTCGACCAGGTGACGCTGTGAAGATCGGTCGCGTCGCCGGGAACGTCGTCTCCACGATCAACCATCCGTTCTTCGACGGGCAGCGCCTGATGATCTGCGACCTGCTCGACGCGGAGGGGGAGGTCTCCGGGTACACGATCGCCGTCGACACGGTCGGTGCCGGCGTCGGCGAGACGGTGCTGATCATCGACGAGGGCAACTCGGCACGGCAGATCTTCGGCCTGTCGACCGGCCCGATCCGCGCCGTCATCACCGGGATCGTCGACGCGATCGACACCGTCTGATGCCGCTGATATTCGCCGGGCCCGTCTAGCCTCCGCGCCGTGCTGAAACGAACATTCCTCATCGTTGTCATCGTCCTTGCGCTCGTACTGAGCGCCTGCGGCGGCCGACAGGCGAAGACCTGTGACGACCTCGCCGACCAGACCATCGATCTGATGCAAGACCTGATCGACGACGTCGAAGCCGAGGTGGGGGACATGACGGTCGAGGAGCTGATCGCGACCGGCGGCGACCTCCCGTCGGTCGACCAGTTCGAGAAGGAAGCCGCGAAGATCGACGAGCGTGCCGTGGAGCTCTCCTGCACCCAGTCGGACATCACCGCAGGCGTCGCGCAGCGGGTCGATCAACTCGAAGCGCACACACCGATCGGCGAGTTCCTCATCAAGGCCATCAGCAGCGGCGGCTTGTAGGCCCCCGCCCCACCGGACCTGTCCCCCCGGCCGAAGGACGGGGGGACGCGGGATCGCTCTGCGGTCCCGCAGGGGGGCCTCCTCTCAGACCTGTCCCCCCCGGCCGCAGGGGGCCTCCTCGGAGACTGTCAGAGTTCTGCAGCAGCGTCGCGATCCAACAGCCACGTGACATCGGCGGCTCCCGCGGATACGACCCCGGCGGGGAGCGGTTCGTCGTCGACGAGGATCCTCCTGAGGACGCCGGCTTTCGACCCGCCTGCGACGAGGAATACGACGGTGCGTGCCCGCTGCAGAAGCGGGACCGTCGCCGTGAGACGCCACGTGTCGAACCGCGGAACCCAGTTCGCCACATATCCGGGACGATCGACCGCGAGCGCCTCGGTGCCGGGGAACAGCGAAGCCGTGTGGCCGTCATCACCCATCCCGAGCAACACGACGTCGGAACCGTCGTCGAACTCGCCGTCGAGAGCCGTCTCGTAGATGGCGGCGGCGACGACGGGGTCGTCGAGGGTCGTGTCGGGGGCGATGAAGCGAACCGCCACGTGATCGAGGAGCGATCTCCTGGCCATGAGAACGTTCGCGTCGGGATCCTCCGGCGGGACCCATCGTTCATCGGGGAACCAGCAGGTCAACCGACCCCACGGAACATCACGGGTCTGGAGCTCCCGGTAGGCGGCGGTCGGCGTCGACCCTCCCGCAAGACCGAACGTCGTAGCCCCGTCGCTGAGGAGATCCGCGAGCAGGTCTGCGGCGCCGACGGCGAGCGCCTCCGGTGTGTCGAATACTTCGATGCGCATGGTGCGAAACTAGCGGCATGGAGATCATCTACGAGACGGGGAGCGTCACCGGCATCACCGCGGGCAGGCCCGGGCCCGTCGGTGTTCTGCTGGCGCACGGGGCGGGAGCGGGTCAGGACCACCCGTGGATCGTCACGGTTCGCGAGGGACTCGCACGGCACGGGCTCTTCGTCATGTCGTTCAACTACCGGTATACGGAGGCGGGCAGGAAGAGCCCGGACCGGTTGCCGACGCTGCTCGCCGTGCATCGCGCGGCGGCGGACGCGCTGGCGAAGGAGTGCGACCGGGTCGTGCTCGTCGGCAAGTCGATGGGCGGCAGGGTCGGTTCCCATCTCGCCGGAGACGAGGCGTGGCCCGCAGCTGCTCTCGTCTACTTCGGGTATCCGCTCGTCCCGATGGGGAAGGGCGAGCCGCGACCGGTCGATCATCTCCTGGCGATCGAGGCGCCGCAGCTGTTCTTCGCCGGAACCCGGGACCGGCTCTCGCCGCCGGATCTGATCGCGAACGTCGCCGGATCCGTCCCCGACGGCGTTCTCGAGGTCGTCGAAGACGGCGACCATTCGTTCAAGGTCCCGAAGCGGTCGGGCACGACGAGCGAAGCGGTCCTCGCCGGGATCATCGAGACCACCGCCGCCTGGCTCACGTCACGAACCCTGGGTTCGTGACCCTGTATATGCCGTCTCCAGCCCGCGGTTCAAATGGGTGTCTGAACCGCGGGCCGGAGACGTCACATAGGGCGCAGAGAACCCTGGGTTCGCTGCGTTAGCGGGTGGGGGGGACGTAGCGGGCCGAGCGGATCTTGCCTTTCGTGGCGTCGAGGACCCACATCGAGCCCTTCTTCCACTCCATCGGGCCGTCCAGGGGGACGCCGTTCGCGGCGAGGAGCCCGATCACGGGGCCGATGACCTCTCCGTGGGTGATGACGACCGCCGCTTCGCCCTTCATCTCGCGGACGAGTTTCAGCACGTCCTCCGGCGAGCCGCCGACCCGGAGGCGTCGGTCCGTCTCGATGTGGACGCGGATGGCGTTGGCGAGCGGCTTCGCCGACTGGAGGCATCGCTGGAAGTCGGACGTGACGATGCGGGTGACCGGATGGGCCTGGAGCTCCACCGCCAGATCGATCGCCTGCTTCCGCCCCCGACGATCGAGCGGGCGCTTGTGGTCCTTGTCCTTCCATTGCGCCTTGACGCCGGCCTGGGCGTGGCGGACGAGGTAGATCGTCGACGACGTCGGATCGTCGGCCAAAGCGTTTCCCCGACGCAGCACGTTGCGGTCGTTGCGGTACTGGAGCCGCTTCTCGGCCTTTCCGCGGGTGAGCCACGCGATCTCGTCGACCTCGTGGTTCGGCCGGAACTTCCCTCCGACGACGTCCATCAGCCACCAGCGAACCACCTTCCGGTTCCCTGCGCCCGTCTCGTACCCGATGGATCCGATCTCGATCGGACGGCTCGCCTGGATGCCGGTCTCCTCGCGCACCTCGCGCAGGGCCGCTTCGAGGAACCCCTCACGTCGGTCGAGCTTCCCCTTCGGCAGCGACCAGTCGTCGTAGACGGGGCGGTGAACGAGGAGGAACTCGCGTTTGCCCGCCTCGTTCAGCCGGTGGAGAACCCCGCCACCGGCTTTCACGGATGCTCGGAAACGTTCGGGGCTCACGATGGATACGGGATGTCGCCTCTGGCCCGCTCGGCCGCGAGGTCGAGGAGACGCTGGTGGGTGTCGACGCCCTCGGTCGTCGGAACCTTGGACCAGGTGCCGTCGGGGTTGCCCTCCCAGGCGAGGACGTCGTCGGCGAGTTCGATCTCGAGGATCTCCTCGATCCGGACCTTGAGCCGCGGATCCGTCACCGGCACGAGCGCCTCCACCCGCCGGTTGAGGTTCCGCTGCATCATGTCGGCCGAACCGATGTAGTAGACGCCGTTGAGCCCGGGGGGACCGAAGCGGTAGATACGAGAGTGCTCGAGGAACCGGCCGACGATCGACCGGAGGCGAATCGTGTCCGACATGCCGGGGACACCGGCGCGCACGGAGCAGTTACCCCGGATGATCAGGTCGATACGGCACCCCTTGCCCGACGCCGCATACAGCTCATCGATGATCTCCGGGTCGACGATGTGGTTGGCCTTCATGAGGATCCGGCCGTCGGGCCCGAGATCCGCCTGCTCGCGGATCCGCTCGACCATCCTCGATCGCAGATAGTCGGGAGCGACCACGAGCTTCCGATACGACGCCGGCTTGGCGTACCCGGTGAGATGGTTGAAGAGCTCCGACAGGTCGGCTCCGATGTCGTCGTCCGCCGTGTAGAGACCGAGGTCCTCGTAGATCCGCGACGTGTTCGGATTGAAGTTCCCCGTCCCGACGTGCGAGTAGCGGCGGATGCCGTCCCGTTCGCGACGCACCACGAGGAGGGTCTTCGTGTGCGTCTTGAGCCCTTGGACCCCGTAGACGACGTGTACGCCGGCGGATTCGAGCATCTTCGCCCAGTTGATGTTCGCCGCTTCGTCGAAGCGAGCCTTCAACTCGACGAGAACGACGACCTGCTTGTCGGCCTCGGCCGCCTCGATCAGCGTCCGGACGACCGCCTCCTCGCCGCCGATCGCGGGATCGTCCGGGATCGAAGTCCGGTAGAGCGTCTGTTTGATCGCCAGGACGTCGGGATCGGCGGCGGCCTGGGCGAGGAACGCCGCGGTCGACGTGGCGAACGACTCGTACGGGAAGTGGACGAGGATATCGCCACGCTTCAACTCCTCGAAGAAGTCGACGGACCGGCCCGCCCGCTCGGCGAGTCGCGGCTGCGTCGTCGGCGTCCACGACGGATCCTTCAGATCGGGACGATCCAGCGCGTAGACGCTCCACAAGCCGGCGAGACCGAGCGGTGCGCTGCGGACGGAGACCTCGTCGTGCGTGAGCTGGAGACCGTGAAGGAGGAGCTCGAGAACGTTGTCGGCGATGCCTTCCTCGACTTCGAGCCGAACGGCGCGGGCCGCGCGGTGGCGGTAGCGGAGCACGGTCTCCATGGCCTCGAGAAGGTCATCGGCCTCCTCCTCCTCGACGGCGATGTCGGCGCTTCTCGTGACGCGGAACGTCGAGAAGCTGACGACGTCGAGCCCGCCGAACAGCCGGCCCAGGTGATGTCCGACGATCTGCTCGATCGGGAGGAACCGTCGTCCGTCGTCGAGCGGGATGAGCCTGGGCACGTTCGGCGGGATCTTCACCCGTGCGAAGTGCAGATCCTTGCTCTCCGGATCCTTCACGAGCACAGCCAGGTTGAGGGACTGATCGGAGATGAACGGGAACGGGTGCGACGGGTCGACGGCGAGCGGCGTCAGGACCGGGAAGATCCGCTCCTCGAACACAGCGTCGAGCGTCCGCCCATCCTCCGGATCGAGGTCGTCGTAGGTGACGAGTTCGATGCCCTCGGCGGCGAGCGCGGGGAGGAGCTCGTCGGTGTACAGCCGATCGATCTTGTGGTTCAGTTCCGTGACGACCTCGCGAATGGCCGCGAGCTGCTCCCTCGGCGTCAGCCCGTCCGGACCGGACTTCGTGACGCCGCTGTCGGCCTGCTCGAGGAGACCGGCAACGCGTACCTGATGGAACTCGTCGAGATTCGAAGAGACGATGGCGACGAACTTGACGCGTTCGAGGAGCGGTCGATCTTCCGCCACCGCGAGAGCGAAGACTCGTTCCTGGAAGGCCAGCAGCGACAGCTCGCGATTGACGTACGGGGTCCCGTTGGTTGCGTCCATACTTCCGGTCTCTGGGGAACGCGGTCATGTTACCGGCACGGCCCGATCTGCGACGGGGCGATCTGTGACGGTCAGATCCTGGTGCGGTCGAGCTCCTCGAGCTTGCCGACCCTCCGCACGTACTTCTCTCCGCCCGAGAACGTTGCACCGACGAACGTCCGGACGATCTCCCATGCGAGCTCCGTCCCGACGATGCGCCCGCCGAGCGCCAGCACGTTCATCCCATCGTGCTCGACGGCCTGATGCGCCGTGTAGACATCGTGGACCGTCGCAGCCCGAACGCCGGTGATCTTGCTCGCCGCCATCGCCGCACCGGCACCGGAACCGCACAGGACGACCGCACGGTCCGCCTCACCGGCGGCAACCGCCCGCGCCGCAGGGGCCACGAAATCGGGGAAATCGACGGAATCGGGCGAGTCGGTGCCGTAGTCGAGGACCTCGTGTCCGGCCTCGACCAACCGCGCCCTGAGCTCTTCCTTGAGTTCGAATCCCCCGTGATCGGTTCCCATCGCGATGCGCATGTGCCCTCCCGGTCGGTGCTCCATCGAGCGTAGTGGAGCAGGGGGGTCATGACGACGGACCGCCCGACCCGGCCGTCCGTCCTCCGACATGGGCAACAGGATCGCCCTGCACCCTCCTAGGACCCTGTTGATCAATCGGGTTTGTGACCGGTTGGTGTTGGTTTGTCGCG
>JAOZRW010000013.1 GCA_029939995.1 Acidimicrobiia bacterium
GACCTCTGCCGTGTGAAGGCAGCGCTCTCCCGCTGAGCTAAGCGCCCGGGATCGGGAAGTGTAGCGCCGGTCGGGTCTAGGCTCGGAGCGTGATCGTCGCCGACACCTGCACCCCCCGACCGCTCTCCCCGGACATCCCGATGACGGGCGCCTGCCCGTGAACCGGAGGGAGTTCTCGGCCGTGGTGGACGAGGTACTCGCCGAGCTCCCGGAGTGGGTTCTGGAGCGGATCGACAACCTCGTCATCGTCGTGGAGGATCGGCCGACGCCGGAACAGGATCCCGAAGGAACCGGCATCCTCGGCATCTACGAGGGAGTGTCCCTCTCCGACCGTGGCTTCGACTACTTCGGGTACGCCCCGGACCGGATCGTCATCTTCTACCGGCCTCACCTCGAGCTCGATCTCGATGATGAAGCACTCGCCGCTGAGATCCGGGTGACCGTGCTGCACGAGATCGCCCATCATCTCGGAATCGACGACGATCGCCTCCACCAACTCGGCTGGGACTGACCGAGAAACGCCCGGTCCTCCTGAGGTACACTCGGCACTCACGACGAAGGAGGATCCGTGGACGAACTGATCGCGCAGATCACGGAAAAGACGGGCGTCACGGCCGAGAAGGCCAAAGAGATGATCGGGATCACGACGGAGTGGATGAAGGACAAGCTCCCCGAGGATCTCGCGGGACAGGTCACAGCGGCCCTCTCCGGTGCCGGTGAATGGGCTTCCACGGCCACGACCAAGGCGACCGAAGTCGCCGGGGGTGCCGCGGGAACGGCAGCAGGGGCGGCAGGCGGCCTCTGGGACAAAGCCAAGGACACGGTCGGCGGCTTGACCGCCAAAGACGACGAGTAGAGCCACACGATGTCCCCGCCGTGGGATCCGCCGCTGACCGACGAGCCCGAGTGGCCCGTCGGTTCGGCGGGGCCCGTCCTCCTGCTGATCGACGCCGACTCGCTGATCGAGCGCGAGCTCATCGAGGGCTGGATCAAGAGACACCGGCCGGAAGGCGTCCGGATCGATCGCGCTGAGATCCCCGGGCGGCGGAAGCGGCGGCGGCGAAGCGACCCCCGTCTCGAGGCGCGGCTCTCGCAGGATGACGATCCGATCATGATCCCGATCCGGGTCGTCTGGCTGGCCGACGAGCGTGACGGCCAGCGCAGGGTCCACCTCAAGGACGTCCTCATGTTCGGCGATCCACGAGATCCCCGCATCCTGCGTCAGCGGTGGATCCGCACCTTCCGTCCGGATCGGATTCGAATCGTGGTGGCCGAACCGGCCACCAAGTCGGACCTCGAGGCACGATGGCAGGACCCGACCGGCCGGGGGCCGGCCGAGGGGACCTCGCTGAGCGAGTTCGTCGCACTCAAGGCATGGCTCGCTCTCGAGCGGGCGGAGCGGGCTCTGCGGGGAGCCCGCTACAAGGTCCCGAAGTTCCTCAGGGAAGACCTCTACTGGTCGCGCGGGTTCCAGCGGGGCGTCGCCCGGCTCGCGATCGAGGAAGACAAGCCGCTCGGACAGATGCAGCGGAAGACCGCCCGGTACCTCAAGGAGATCGCCGCCACCCACTCTCCGTACGTGATCGACATCGTGACGGGGATCATGGCCTGGATCCTCAGCCTCGGCTACAAGCAGCTCGAGTACTCCGCCTCTGAGCTCCGCGAGCTCTACCAGATCGGCGAGACCCATCCACTCGTGTTCCTGCCGTCGCACAAGTCGAACTCGGACCACCTGGCGCTGCAGTACGTGCTCTACCAGAACGAGTTCCCCCCGAACCACACGGCGGGCGGGATCAACATGAACTTCTTCCCCATCGGCCCGCTGCTGCGCCGCTCCGGGATCTTCTTCATCCGGCGCGAGTTCAAGAACAACGAGCCGTACAAGTTCGTGCTCCGCCAGTACATCGACTACCTCCTCGAGAAGCGGTTCCCCCTCGAGTGGTACCTCGAGGGTGGGCGCTCGCGAACGGGGAAGCTCCGGCCCCCGCGCCTGGGCATGCTCGCCTACGTCGTCGATACCTATCTCCGCGGCCTGGTCGAGGACGTCGTGTTCATCCCGGTCGCGATCAGCTACGACCAGATATCGGACATCCGGTCGTATGCGACGGAGCAGCTCGGTGGGAAGAAGGAGCAGGAGAGCTTCGCCTGGGCGCTCCGATTCATCAGCAACCTCCACCGGCGCTACGGCTCCATCCACGTCCGCTTCGGAGAGCCCCTGTCCCTCGCCGACACGCTCCCCATGGGGACCGACCTCACGACCGAGCGGGGCCGCTACGTCATCCCGAAAATGGCGTTCGAGATCTCGACCCGCATCAACGACGTCACCCCGATCACGCCGATCAGCCTCGTGACGTTGGCGCTTCTCAGTCGCCCCGGTCACGGCCTCACCGTTCCGGAGACCGTCGAGGTCCTCGAGCCGTTCATCGACTACGTTCGACAGCGGGACCTCCCGACGACCTTCCCCGGTGAGCCGGTTACGGCGGCCGGCGTCGAAGTCGCTCTCGAAGAACTCGTCGGAAACAAGGTCGTCTCGCGCGTCGACGGACTCACCGACACCGTGTATGTGATCGAACCGGAGCAGGCACTCGCCGCCGCCTACTACCGGAACACGATCATCCACTTCTTCGTCAACAGCTCGATCCTCGAAGCGGTCATCGCCGGCATGTGGAACGACGAAGCGTCCGGTATCGAAGAGTTCCTCGCTCGATCGTTCGGTTGGAGGGCTCTGCTCAAGTTCGACTTCTTCTTCGAAGGGCGAGACGGGTTCCGGGACTCCATGCTCGAAGAGCTTCTCCTGGCGTGCCCCGACGGTGTCGAACGCATCAACGCGGGGGACATCGCCGGCGTCGCCACTCATCTCATCCCGGCGACCAGCCCCGCCGTGCTCCTGCCCTTCGTCGAGGCCTATCGCATCGTTGCCGCCGTCATCGCCGCCGCGACGCCCGACGTGCCCATCGACCGCAAGACGATCCGAGCACGCGCCCTCCGTCTCGGTCGGCAGAACGCGGCGCAAGGTCTGATCAGCAGACCGGAGTCCCTGTCCACGGAGCTGTTCGAGTCGGGGATCTCCCTTGCCGCGAACGCCGGACTCCTCGAGGCAGCAGGAGCGCAGGAGCGAGCCGAGTTCCTCGCGGACATCGAGGATGCCCTCACGGATCTGCATGCGGTTCAGGACCACACCGCCCGGATCGTGACCATCGACGACGCGCACGAAATGACTAGTTGACCACCATGCGTAGTTGGTGATACACTCTTTGTGGGCAGTCGGTGGATGGGGAGGCACCCGAGGACCAGATCTTGGGGTTGCTGATGCGCACGAAGACGAAATACGACCGGTTCCCCGTCGTGAAGCGCGGCTACGACCCGCTAGCCGTGGAATCGCACCTCGAAGAGCTCGCAGCGGAGATGGACCAGACCCTCGATGAGGCGGCGGCTCAGATCGCCGCTCTCGAAGGATCCCTCGAACAGGCCCGGAGCCACGAAGAAGCCGTCCACCTGACGATCCTCGCAGCCACACAGACCAAACAGGACATGCTCGAAGTCGCCGAGCGCCAGGCGGAGGAGCTCAAGGCGGAGGCCCGCCAGAAGAGCGACCAGATGATGACCTACGCGAGGATGCAAGCGTTCCAGGTCGTAACCGAAGCCCGCACCGAAGCCGAGGCGATCGTCGCCGAGGCACGTGCCGAGGCTGCTTCGCTCGCCCGTGCGGAAGCCGCGACCGTCGCGTCGAACGATGGACCGTCGGAGCGTGAAGCGGCCCTGCAACAGCGGATCGATGAGATGCAGGCCGTCATCGAGGCCATGGAAACCGAGATCATCAACAGTTACGCCGCAGCCATGACGCGTAAGGAGCCTGCAGACACCTCAGCCGAGGAAGAAGCGGAAGACGACCTCGCCGAGACACCGGACGCCTCAGACCCCGTCACCGACGTCGAAGTGACCGCAGCGGCCGACGAGACGACCGTCGACGAAGAAGACGACCCCGAAGATATCCAACCGATCACGATCGACGAGCTGGCCGAAGAGCATCTCGAGATCATCGTGACCGACACCGCTCCGGTGACCGTTGACACCGAATCGGCCGCCGACTCCACCGATGTACCGGAAACGGTCGAAGTCGAGATGGTCGCAACGGAGACGGAAACGGTCGAAGCCTCCACCGGCGACGGCGCGTCCGTCGACCAGGCATCCGGGATACGTCGTTCGTTCTACTCGCGGCGCTCGGCCAAGCTCCCCCGCATCGGCGTCGAGGCCGGCCGCGGGGCGATGGCCGCGGCAGCGGGTCTCCGGCCCAACCTCTCGGGACGTGACGACGAGGAGGAGGCGGAACCGGCACCGTCTCCGGAGTACGAAGCAGTTTGACAGACTTGGCGAGGGCGGTTCCGACGCTCGGCTGCCCGCCCGTGTCGATGCCCCACCGGCACCGTCCTCGCCACCACTCCCCTCTCCGGCCCTGACCGGATGAGGCGTCCGCCGGGTGTCACCCGTTAGAAGTACGGGTTGACGCCCATCGAATGGTCGGTGGCGTCGACGACCTCGGTGATCTCGGGGATCAATTCGAGGATCGCCTTCTCGATGCCGTCTTGCAGCGTCACCGCCGCGAGCCCGCATCCCTGGCAACCTCCGCCCAGTTCCAGGATCGCTTTGGATCCGTCGATCGCCACCAGATTCGCGATCCCGCCGTGGGCGGCGATCGCCGGGTTGATCTGCTCGGCCAGGAGTTGCCGGACCTTCTCCTCCGGGGTTCCCGAGAGCTCGATCTCCCCTCCGAGTCCGAGGCCCGGGCTCGGCGTGTTCGGGTTCCTGATGACGAGTCCAACCGACGGCCCGGCCGTCGACAGGTCGAGCACGGCACCGCGAAGGTCTTCGACGGAGCCGGCGGCGATCGAGACGGGGAGATCCCCGTGCTCCTCGATGTGGTCGACGGGCGAGAGATCCTCACCTCTGACGAACGCCGTCTCGTAGACGTACCCGTTCGCACCGACGCCGCTGATTCTCAACGCGAGGTAGAGATCATCGATCGACTCCGCCGCTCGGAGTTCGAGGATCTTTTCGAGCGCTTCCGTCGTGATGTCGACGACGGGTGTTTCGATGTCAGTCATGTGGCCGCGGATGCTACCGCCGCGTTCCCGGCTAGCGATACAGGTCTTCGACCAGTTCGGAGTACCGCTCGAGTACGACGGACCGGTGCACCGTTCCGTCCGCAGAACGCTCGTCGTCCTCGACGGAGAGAGGCCGTGGAAGCAGCCCGATCTTGCGGATCTGCTCGGATCTCGCGTAGTTCCCATTCACCGCTTTGACGGCCGACTCGGCGACGGCGCGGGCATCCGCCGGGTTTCCCGCGGCTGCAGCATCATCGACCGCGACGAGCACCCCGAGTTGGTCGTGGCCGTCTCCGACGACGATCGCATCGGTGATCCCCGGCATCGCCCGAAGGGAGGCCTCGACCGCCCGCGCACAGACGTTCTTGCCACCGGTGGTGATCACGATGTCCTTCTTCCTGCCGCTGATGGTCAGGAATCCGTCGATGCCGACGGTTCCGAGATCCCCAGTGTGCAGCCAACCCTCCCGCAGTGCCATCCGGGTTGCAGCGGGGTCGTCGAGGTAGCCGGAGAAGACGCTCCTCCCCCCGATGAGGATCTCGCCGTCGTCGGCGAGTTCGATCTGGACTCCCGGCATCGGCAGGCCGACGGTTCCGAATCGCGTGTCGCCCTCCCTCGTGACCGCCGACGGTCCGGTGGCTTCCGAGAGCCCGTAGACCTCGCGGATGGGGAGGTCGATCCCGGAGAAGTATTCGAGCATCGCCGTGTCCGCCGACGCCGCTCCGCTGAACGCCACCTTGAGGTTCGCGAATCCCATCGCGTGCTTGACCCGGTCCGTGAACAACCGCCGCGCGAGCGCCATCTTCGCCCGGGCGTAGATCGATCGGCGCCGACCGGCGTTCCGTGCGGCGATGTCGCGTCGCGACGTCTCCATGGCTTCGTCGGCGATCCTCCGATCGATCCCTTCGAGTGCGTCGAGCTTCTTCCGGAGTGCCCGTTCGAACCCGTTCCACACGAGGGGGACACCGAAGAAGATCGACGGTTGGATCTCCGGGAGGTCGACCCGGATGCGCCCGATCGATTGGGCGAACGCGACCCGATACCCGACCTGAGCCGGAGCGAGGATGGTGAAGATCTGCTCGGCGATGTGGCTCAGCGGCAGATACGAGAGCGCGCTGTCCGACGGCTCGATCTCGAACAGATCGACCGATGATTGGGAGGTGAACACGAGGTTGTCGTGGGTCAGCACGACGCCGACCGCCGCTCCGTGCCCGGCCGCGGTGAAGATGATCGTCGCAGGATCCCCCGGTTGGAGCGCGGCGAGCCGCTCGTCGATGCGATCTCGTGCGACGTGCTCCCCCCGGGCGGCGAATTCGTTCCATGACATCACACCGTCGGGAGCGTCCTCCACGCACACGATCATGTCGAGATGCTCGTGGGCGGACGGGTCGATCTTCGCGGCATGACTCGACGTTTGTGCGAGGACGATCCGCGACCGGGTTCGTTCGAGGATGTCGGCGACTCCGTCGGCGGGGGTCGAGAAGTAGATGCCGACGGGCACGGCGCCGACGGCCATCGCCGCCACGTCGAAGATCACCCACTCCGGCGTGTTGTAGGAGTAGATCGCAACGCGGTCGCCCGGTTCGATCCCTGCGTCGATCATCGCTGCTGCGATGCGCGTGACTTGAGCGGCGTACTCGTTCCACGTGGTCGTTCGCCACGAACCGTCGATCCGGGCGACGAACGCCGCTTCATCACCGAACCGGTTCGCGTTCGCCAGCACCAGGTGTGGGATTGTCTTCACGGGCCCTCCACGAATCGCACTCCACCGACCTTCGGTACACAATGGGGGCCATGCGAGGACTCCGTGACAGCGACCGATCGGCAGGCGTCATCCTACATCCAACGTCGCTCCCCGGCCCCTACGGGATCGGCGATCTCGGTCGGGAAGCGTACCGCTGGGTCGATCTGCTGGCCGACAGCGGCACTTCGCTCTGGCAGATCCTGCCTCTCGGACCGACCGGCTACGGCGATTCGCCGTATCAGTGCTTCTCGGCGTTCGCCGGCAACGTAAACCTGATCTCTCCGGATCTCCTCGTCGATGATGGGCTCCTCCCGGGCATCGACGGTCCCGGGCTGCCCGCCGATCACGTCGACTACGGGACGGTCATCCCCTGGAAGCGGACGCTCCTCGCCGAGGCGCACCGCCGATTCATCGCCGGCGAGGGCGACCCGGCGATCCGCGACTCCTTCGAACGCTTCCGGGTCGAGCAAGTCTGGCTCGACGACTACGCCTTGTTCATGGCGGTCAAGGCGGCGTTCGGAGGCGGGACGTGGCAGGACTGGCCCGACGAGTTCCGTCTGCGCGAGACCGGCACGCTGGCGACCTTCCGGCAAGAGCACGCCGACGACCTGGAAAGGATCCGCTTCTCGCAGTTCCTCATCTTCCGCCAGTGGGGGTCGCTGCACGATCACGCGGCGCAAGCCGGTGTTCGCGTCATCGGCGACCTCCCGATCTTCGTCGCCGGAGACTCGGCCGACGTGTGGGCGTCGCCCGAGCGGTTCCTCCTCGACGCGAAGCGCCATCCGCTCGTCGTCGCCGGTGTGCCCCCGGACTACTTCTCGTCGACCGGCCAACTGTGGGGCAACCCCCTCTACGACTGGGATCATCACGCCGAGACGGGCTTCATGTGGTGGGCCGATCGGCTCCGCTCCGCGTTCGAGTTGGCCGACATCGTGCGGATCGACCACTTCCGGGCGTTCGCCGACTACTGGGCGATCCCGGCCGATGCCGACACCGCGATCGAAGGCGAGTGGCGCGACGGGCCCGGGATGGCGATCTTCGATGCGCTTCGGGAGCGGCTCGGGGATCTGCCCATCATCGCTGAGGACCTCGGCGACCTCTCCGACAAGGTCCCGGCCCTCCTCGAACAGACCGGCTTCCCGGGGATGCGGGTCCTCACGTTCGGATTCTCGACCGACGAGTCGGACCCGTTCCTCCCCCACAACTACCCGGTCCGGACCGTCGCCTACACGGGCACGCACGACAACGACACGACCCTCGGCTGGTGGAACTCGGCCCCGGCCGGCGAGCGGGAGTTCGCTCGACGGTACCTGTCCCTCGACCCGGCAGATCCGGTCGGCGGCTTCCTCGACGCGCTCTGGGACTCCCGGGCGATGTTCGCGATCGCCCCCGTGCAGGATCTGCTCCGCCTCGGTTCCTCCGCGAGGATGAACACCCCGGGAACGACCGATGGCAACTGGCGGTGGAGGCTTCTTCCGGATCAGCTCGTCGATGATCGGATCGCCGCGCAGTTGCGGGATCTCAACGATCGCTACGGCCGCGTGTCGGGAAGCCACGTCTCGTGAAGATGGATCCACCGCAGCCCGTTCGGGGCGTCCGGCGCCGCGGCCATGACCGCCGTTGAGATCCGTCCCGTGACGGCTCCTTCGACCGTCTGCCACTCTTCGTAGGTGCCGAAGCCCGCGTCCCGATTCACGCTCACGTTCCTGATCTCGATCGCCATCGAGCGTCGTCCGAAAGCCGCCGTGATCGACGACACGACGGCGTCGGCGGTGAGCGAGCGGCCGTCGGGAGCGATCATGACGAAGGACGGGTCGAGTACGTCGAGACGGCTGATCTCGGACGGTTCTGCGGTTCCGGTGTACCAGTGTTCGAAGAAGGCGTGGAGTTCACGTACCTCCCGTTCGAACGCTGCCGGCTCGATCACTTCAGGTCGATGAGTTGGTTCGTCCTGAGGTCGAGCACCCGCTCCACCGGGCTCCCTGCGTCCGCGATCCACCGTGCGAGCGTCTCCCCAGGAACTCGCACGATCCACCAGGCGACGTCTCTGCTGCCCGATGCCCGAAAGTCGTTCCACGCCTTGCGTCCGGCCTCGATCGCAGCGGACTCCAGGTTGAATTGCCCGAGGACGCGTTCCTGTGTTCCGGTGAACACTCCGCCCTCTTGGAACGCCGGTTCGACGAACTCGACGAGTTCATAGCCACTCATATGCACTCCTCCTCTAGCCCCCCAACATGGTATCGCATTCCGCGTGCCGCGTGTCGTAGGATTCTCCTCATGGAACTCGAACCCCGCTTCAGTGCCGAGCAGATCGCGACCGCCGTCCGACGAGTCGCAGAGGAGATCTCGACCGACTACCCGGACCGAACGCCGCTGATGGTCGGCATCCTGACCGGTTCGTTCGTTTTCCTCGCCGATCTCGTACGTGCCATGTCGATCCCCGTGGAGATCGATTTCATCCGTGCCCGGTCCTATGGGAAGGGCACCGTCTCAACCGGTGCCGTCGAGATCACGAAGGACATCGAGCACGACATCACCGCCCGAACGGTCATCCTCGTCGAGGACATCCTCGACACGGGGCTGACTCTGAACTTCGTCGGTGATCGCGTTCGTGCCGGCCATCCGGCGGAGGTCAAGACGTGTTCGCTCCTCGTTCGTGAAGGTGCAACGCCCCCCGACTACATGGGCCTGTGGATCCCGCAGGGCTTCGTCGTGGGCTACGGGATCGACTACGCGGAGCAGTACCGCGGCCTGCCCGACATCAAGAGCGTGCCGGGCACCTGACGGACCGTCGACCGATCCGGTTTGGCGGTCTACTCTTGGAGATGAGGAGGTTCCCATGTTCGTCGTGACCTATCGGATCCATGTCCGGCCGGAACAGCGCCAGCCTTTCTCCGTCTGCTGGAGAACGATCGCCGAAGCGAAACGGGACCACTGTGGAAGCCTCGGATCCCAGCTCTTCGCTCAGCCGGACGGAAACCACGTCGTGTTCGAGCGATGGCCGGACAAGGCGACCTTCGACGCCTGCTCGTTGCCGGACAACTATGCGGGCCTCGACTCGGAGCTCCACGAGCTCTGCGACGCCTGGCAGAAGACCGGCGAGTTGGAGCTCGCCGAAGAGGTGCGGTAGCCGCAACGTGAGGACCGACGATCTGCCGGGGCGCGGTGGCTAGTTCCTCCGGAATCGGACGGAACCCTTCTGGACGAACGGCCCTCCGTGCGCCATCCTTATCTCAGGTATGGAAGGCACAGACACACAGCACCCCACCGGATACGTCTGCCACATCTGCGACGGCATCGCCGTCGTGGAACTCGAGGGCAAGTACCTGTGCGCGGCACACGCGATCGAAGCGATGACCACGATCGAGATCGACCTCCGGGCAGAGGAAGATCTCCGCATCGACGACCGCGTCCCGTCGGGGCTGAAGAAATAGCAGCAACCCGCACCGGTCGGAACACGACCGGTACGGACCTATAGACGTCGGACGGGTCGACCCTCCGGACGGACGAAACCCCTTGTAAGCAAGGGGTTTCTTGTGGGCGCTACTGGGATTGAACCAGTGACCTCTGCCGTGTCGAGGCAGCGCTCTGCCGCTGAGCTAAGCGCCCGTTGTGGGCATTGTATCCCGACGAGGCGACGCCGGGAATCGAACCCGGGTAGAGGGTTTTGCAGACCCTTGCCTGGCCACTCGGCCACGTCGCCGAGACCTTTGTCAACAGAAGACGGTCGAGACCGTCCTCCGAGCGGATGACCGGGTTCGAACCGGCGACCTCAACCTTGGCAAGGTTGCGCTCTACCAACTGAGCTACATCCGCGCAGGGCTGAAGAGTACCACGGTGCCAACTGAATCACTCACGCGCCCGTCGACCCGAAACCACCGGATCCGCGCCCCGAATCAGGCAGTTCATCGACCACAACGAACTCCTGGATCGCTACGGGAACCACAACCAGCTGGGCGATTCGATCACCTCGATCGATCGTGAACGGCTCCGACGACAGGTTGACGAGAACGACCTTGATCTCGCCGCGGTAGCCGGCGTCGATGAGTCCGGGGCCGTTGACGACCGAGATGCCGTGCCGGGCCGCCAGGCCGCTGCGGGGCGTCACGAGACCGGCGAATCCCATGGGGATGGCGACCGCGATCCCGGTCGGAACCACCGCACGTTCGCCCGGGTCGAGCCGTGCCGGCGTACGAGCATGAAGGTCCACTCCTCCGTCCCCAGGATGGGCATGACCGGGAATCGGGAGTTCGTCGTCGAGCCGCTGAATCGATATCTCCACGTGGTCACCTCGGTTGCGTGGGCAGATGGTATCGCCCCGACGGCGGAGGTACCTCAACTGTCCGGCCCGCGGCGGTATCTTGTCCCCAATCGATCCAACGGACCCATGACCAGGAAGAAACAGGACGCCCCGTTGCCGGGCAACGACGGCCGCTGGTTCCTCGAACTCGCAGGAGTCGTCGAACCGCCGCCGAGTCCGACTTCGACGTACACACAGCTCCAAGACCTCGAAGCCCCGCCCCCGCTCGTCGCTTCCGAGACGGCCGGGCTGACCGCCGGGGCGGCCGCCGTGAGCGGTTCTCTCGCCGGCGACGCTCAGGACGGAGAGTTCGTCGCCGTCGCGCCCCGCACTGCCGGGCCGCTCGACGATTGGCAACCGGACGACGTCTCTCCGAGTCTCGCCCGTCGCGGCTGGGGACGTTGGGTCGTCGCATTCCTCGTCATCGCCCTCCTGGCGGCAGCCGGAGCCGCTGCGATCCTCCTGCCACGGTCTGTTCAGAGCCAGGCGGATCTACTCGCCGCCGACTACCGCGTCTCGCTCACGGATCTGCGCAACGAGCTCCCGCAGTCGCAGACCTCCCTCGGTGTGCTCACCGACCCGACCACCTCCTCCGAAGCCGTCTCGGCATCCGTTCCGGCGATCGGCGATCTCAATACACGAGCAGCCATCGTGGTCGGCCAGGCCACGACGCCGCTTCCATCCACTCTGCCGCTCGTGCCCCGCACGGCCTTCGAAGCGCTCCAACCCACGCGGACGACGATGCTCATCCTCGGGGCGGAGGCGGAAGGCATCGCCGGCCGACTGGCGACGACCTTCACGTACCGGTCGACGGTGCCGGCGCTCTTCGATACGCCCGATCTGCCGACCGAAGCGAACTCGGCCACCGTCGACGCTTTGAGCGTGACCCTCGCAGAATCTCTGGCCGACACGGCACGACTCGTTGCGGACCTGCCACCCGATCCCACCTTCGGAGCGACACGGGACCTCGCAGCCCGGGCGTCCGAACGTTATGCGACGTGGCAGCTCGAGTACCTCGACTCCCTTCGCGAAGGGGATACGGAGCGAGCCACGGCCCTCGTCGAGGAGCTCTCCACGTCGAAGAACGCGATCTCACGGGAGCTCGCTCTCGCGCTGGAGACCGTCCGGACGGAAGTAGATCCTCGCATCGTGACCCTCGCCAGCGAGACCGAAACGGCGATCGACGCCATCCCCTAGCGACTCCGGCGTCGTCGGGTCAGGGCTGCTGCTCGAGCGCGGCGACTTCCCGCTCGAAGTCTCTCGCGCCCTGGAACTCCTTGTAGACCGAAGCGAATCGCAGGTATGCGACCTCGTCGAGTTCGCGAAGCTCGGAGAGGACCGCCCGACCGAGCTCGTCGCTCGTGACGACGCCGGACCCGCCTTTCGACGATGCTTCGATCCGATCGACGATTCCATCGATCGCCCCCGTCGGCACGGGACGATCTGCTAGAGCCGATTCGAGACCGCGCCGGATCTTCTCCCGGTCGAACGGCTCGCGCGAACGGCTGCGCTTGACCACCATCGTTGTGACGGCCGAGCGTTCGAACGTCGTGAACCGTTCGCCGCAGGCCACGCACTCACGGCGGCGGCGGATCGCCATCCCGTCTTCGGCGGGACGCGAATCGATCACCCTCGTGTCTTCGGTGGCGCACAACGGACAACGCATCGTGTCGAAGATCGTACCGTTGCCCGGATGCGAATGAACACGGACCGGGTCGTCGACCGGCCTCCCGGCACCCGGCCCGGACTTCACGCTTCGTCGGGAGCGGGGACGATGAGGACCTGCCCGACGCCGATCACCGAGGTCGTGAGGCCGTTCAGGTCCCGAATCTCGGCGACGACCCCGCGCACGTCATCACCATCGTCCGCGAGATCGGAAGCGATGGACCACAGCGTCTCCCCGGCGTGAACACGGTGATCGCTCGTTTCCGCCGGAGTTCCGGCGCTCATCGCATGAACGGCAGTCGCGAGGAGGAGCACGAACACTGCAACCGTCGTGGAGATGATGACCAGCGCTCTGGCGCTGGTGCTGCGTTGCGTGATCATATTCGTGTCTCCTCCTCGGATACCGACCTGCCGTTCGCCGGCTCTCGCCGGCCCTACGCGGTGGGTTGATGCCCACGGTCCGAACGTACCGCCCGGGTGTGACAGAAAGTGGAGTGCCTTCGCCACATCGAACGTGTGTTCGTATCCCGAACGATACCGAACATCTGTTCGCCCGTCAAGTCGAACATATGTTTGGTCCGCGAAACGAAAGCCACTAGCCTGTGGCTCACGCGAATGAGGGGCACCCCGTGGACGGCAGACACGATCTCACCGACAGGCAACGGCAGATCCTCGATCTGATCAGCGCGACCGTGCACGATCGCGGCTATCCCCCGTCGGTTCGTGAGATCGGCGAGGCCGTCGGCCTGTCCTCCCCTTCCACCGTTCACAGCCATCTCTCCGCACTCGAGCGGGAGGGCTACCTCCGTCGAGATCCGAGCAAGCCGCGGGCGATCGAAGTCATCGACGACGGGAGACCCGAAATGGCCCTGCATCGGGCCCCCACGCGCGACGTGCCCCTCGTCGGCCGCATCGCCGCCGGGTCACCGATCCTGGCCGAGCAGGACATCCAGGAGATCTACCCCCTGCCTACCGAACTCGTAGGCAACGACCCCGTGTTCATGCTCGACGTGCGCGGCGACTCCATGATCGACGTCGGGATCTTCGACGGCGACTACGTCGTCGTCCGACGGCAGTCGACGGCGCAGAACGGCCAGCTCGTCGCGGCGCTCGTGGGTGAGGACGAGGCCACCGTCAAGCGTCTCAAGCGCAAGGACGGGCGCGTCATCCTCGAAGCGGAGAACGAAGCCTACGCTCCGATGGTCTTCACGGAAGGCGTCGAGATCCTCGGAATCGTCGTCGCCGTGCTCCGACGCGTCGAGTAGCGCTCCGCAGCCGGGCCTCGCGTCAGTCGAACGATCCCCGGAACACGATGGACGCCGGACCCGTCATCCACGCGCCGGCGTCGTCGAACTCGATCAGGAGCTCCCCACCCGGGAGTTCGACCGTGACACCGTCCCCGAGCTCGGCGACTTCCCTCGCGCTGAAGGCGGCGGCGGTGGCTCCCGTACCCGAGGCGAGCGTCTCGCCGACGCCCCGTTCCCAGACCCGGACCTTGATCCGGTTGGCTTCGCCCAGTTCGACGAACTCCACGTTCGCGCCGTCCGGGAAGATCGCATCGTGCTCGATCACCGACCCGATCCCGGACACGTCGGCTCCGTCGACATCATCGACGAAGAGCACCGCGTGCGGGTTGCCGACGCCGATCGGCCGGACCGTGTGGCCGGCAACGTTCAGTTCCTCGGTGCGGAACGCGTGCGGCTCACCCACGAACGCTCGCACGATCCCACCGGGGAGCACCGTTGCGGGATGATCTCCGACGGCCGAGCGAACGACGAGCGATGGACCGTGAACCATGCCGGACTCAACGGCGATCAGAGCCACGCATCGCAGGCCGTTGCCGCACATCTCGGCGGCACTGCCGTCGGCGTTCCAGTACCGCATCGCGACGGTGGTCTCATCGATCGGCGTGATCTCGAGGACGCCGTCGGCACCGATCCCCGTCTTCCGCTCACAGAGCCGGGCGATGCGCTCCCCGGGAATGTCCAACGGTTCCGTCACGACGATGAAGTCGTTTCCCAGGCCCTCGGCTTTCACGAAGTTCACGTTGATCCCTCCTGGAGGTGGCTGATCACGTCGTCGAGCATGTGTCGAGCATCATGGTGCCACGGAATCCATCGAATGCGTGGATCCCTGCGGAAGTAGGTACGTTGACGCTTCGCCAGCGCGCCGGTGGCCCGGATGGCCCGGTCGCGGGCGTCGGCCGGTGTCGCTGTGCCGTCGACCACGCCCAGGAGTTCGCGATATCCCACGGCCTGACGCGCCGTACGCCCCATCACCGGGGCCAATCGTGCGACCTCGTCGAGGAAGCCCGCTTCGAGCATGGCGTCGAAACGCCCCGCGATCCGTCCGGCGAGCATCGGACCGGGGTCGATCCCGACGGCCGTGAAGGATCGGATCGGCCGGTAGGAGCGCACGGCCTCGGCTTGTTCTGTGGCCGCTCGCTCGGTCGGTGTTCCCCCGCCGAGGCGGACGATCTCCACCGCCCGCAAGACCCGTCTCGGGTTGTCGAGATCCACGGCGCCGGCGGCCTCCGGATCGGCGGAGAGCAGCTCTCTGCGAAGATCCGCAGCCGGGATCTGTTCCAGTTCCTCGCGAACGTCCCGGTCGGTTCCGGGAAACTCGAGGGGATCGACGAGAGAGCGGAAGTGCAGACCCGATCCGCCGGCGATCACGATCGGGCGCCCCCCGTCCCGGTCGGCGGCATCGAGGATCGCCGTTCCCATCGTCTGGAACTCCGCGACGGTGAACTCCCGGGAGGGATCCACCACGTCGACCATGTGATACCCGAATCGTTCACGAGCCGCCGGATCCGGTTTCGCCGTTCCGATGTCCATGCCGCGGAACACCTGCATCGAGTCGACGGACAGGATCTCCGCGCCCAGGCGGTCGGCGAGGCCCTCGGCCAGGTCGGACTTCCCGGCGGCCGTCGGCCCGAGTACGGCGATGATGCTCAGACTTGGACTCCTTCGAGGTAGTGCGGGGCCGCCCGGGTGATCCGCACATCGAAGAAGCGGCCGGGCTCGAAGACGCCATCGACGTGCACGATCCGGTTCCCTTCGGTACGTGTCGTGGCCACGAGCGGGTTCCGCTTCGACGGGCCTTCGACGAGCACCGTCTCGATCCTGCCGACGCGCTCCCGGTTCCGTTCGTGAGTGATGGCGTTCTGGAGGGTGACGAGGCGGTCGAACCGTTCCTGGATCGCGTCCGCCGGAACGGCGTCTCCCATCTCGGCGGCGGGGGTCCCGGGCCGTGGGGAGAACTGGAACATGTAGGCGCTGTCGAACCGGGCCTCTCGCACGACCTCGAGCGTTCGCTCGAAGTCCGCTTCGGTCTCCCCCGGGAAGCCGACGATGATGTCGGTCGAGACGCTCAGATCGGGAACGATGTCCCGGGCCATCGCGAGCTTCTCGAGGAACCTCGTGCCCGTGTAACCGCGATGCATGGCGGCGAGGATGCGGTCGCTCCCGGACTGGAGCGGCAGATGGAGTTGAGCGGCCACGGCGGCCGTCTCCGCCATGGCGAGAGCGACGTCTTCTTTGATGTCCTTCGGATGGGGACTCGTGTACCGGATACGGCCGATGCCTTCGATCTCCCCGGCTCGGCGCAGCAGATCCGCGAACAGCGGTTGCCGCCCGTTGAGGTCCAGGTCTCGGCCGTACGAGTTGACGTTCTGGCCGAGCAGCGTCACTTCGACGACCCCGTCGTCGGCCAGACGCCGGATCTCGCTGATGACGTCGCCGGGTCGTCGGCTGATCTCGGGGCCGCGCACGATCGGAACGATGCAGAACGTGCAACTGTTGTTGCATCCGGTGGTGATCGTCACCCATGCCGAGTGATCAGACTCCCTGCGCGACGGCAACATCGATGGAGCGTCGTCCGGGTTGCCCGACTCTTCCCAGATCTCGGTGACGGGCCCCCACTCGTCGACGCGGTCGAGCAGGTCGACGACACGGTGCGTGTTGTGCGTGCCGAACACGACGTCCACCCATCCGGCCCGCTCCCGGACGGCGTCCTTGTCCTTCTGCGCTGCGCATCCCCCGACGACGATCCGCAACCCCGGATTCCGCTGCTTCTCCGCCTTCAGCGAACCAAGGTATCCGTAGAGGCGCTGGTCGGCGTTCTCCCGGATGGTGCACGTGTTGACGATCACGACGTCGGCCCGGCGTACGTCCCCGGTCGGCACCATCCCGTCCGCCTCGAGGAGTCCTGCGATCCGTTCGGAGTCGTGTTCGTTCATCTGGCATCCGAACGTGCGGATGAAGTACGACCGGCCCGCTCGTCGCGGCACGCGTTCCTCGTGTACGGCGGGCATCCCGATCGGCGTTACGTCGGTCGTCATCGTGAACCGTCCGCGATCAGCGGGCGTAGTCCCGCGCCCGGTACTCGCGGATGACCGTCACCTCGATCTGACCGGGGTACTGGAGGTTCTCCTCCAGCTTCCTGGCGATCTTCCTCGCCAGATCGCCCGCTTGCAGATCGTCGACGCTCACGGGATCGACGACGACCCGGATCTCCCGACCGGCCTGGAGGGCGAACACCTTCGCGACACCGGAGAACGCTCCGGCGATCTCTTCGAGCTTCTCGAGGCGACGGACGTAGGACTCGAGCGCTTCGCGTCTCGCGCCGGGACGGGCTGCGGACACCGCATCCGCTGCCTGGACGATGACGGCCGTCAGCGTCCGCGGCTCCACCTCGTTGTGGTGTGCCTCGATGGCATGAACGATCGCGGGGTCCTCTCCGAATCGTCTCGCGATCTCGGCGCCGATGATGGCGTGCGAGCCTCCGACCTCATGCGACACCGCTTTCCCGATGTCGTGGAGGAACGCGGCCCGCTTCGCTTCCTTCTGGTCGACGCCGAGCTCGGCGGCGAGCATCCCCGCGATGTGGGCCGATTGGACCAGGTGGTTGAGGACGTTCTGTCCGTAGCTCGTCCGGTACTGCAGGCGCCCGAGCAGGGTGATGAGCTCCGGGTGCATCTTGGTGAGCCCGACCTCGAGCAACGCCCACTCGCCGGAGTCCCTGATCGACTGTTCGACCTCTTCCCGGGATTTCTCGTACGCCTCTTCGATGGATGAGGGGTGGATGCGCCCGCTCTCGACGAGCTTCTCGAGTGCTCTGCGAGCGACTTCTCTCCGGACCGGATCGAACGTCGACACGGACACTGCTTCCGGTGTGTCGTCGACGATCAGGTTGACGCCGGCGACCGCCTCGAAGGTGCGGATGTTGCGTCCGTCTCTGCCGATGATCCGGCCCTTCATGTCATCCGACTCGAGCGGAACGACCGACACGGTCGTCTCCGACACAACCTCGGCCGCGAGCCGCTGGATGACGGTCGCGAGGATCCGGCGGCCTCGCCTCTCCGATTCCTCGCGTGCACGAACTTCGAGATCCCGGACGAGCACCATCGCTTCGCGCCGGGCCTCCGCCTCCACCTGTTCGAGGAGTTCGGCTTTCGCCGCCTTCGAGTCGAATCCTGCGATCCGTTCGAGGGCGCCTCTTGCTTCTTCCTTCACCGCTTCGGCCTGCGCCACCGCCTCGGCCGCGGCGCTCTCCCGCGCGAGGATCATCTCCTCGCGTTGGGCGAGGTTCGCCGCGCGTTGTTCCAGGGTCGCTTCGCGTTGGGCGAGCCGGGCTTCCTGAGAGCCGATCTCCACCCGTCGGTGTTCGAGCGTCGCATCTTCACGGTCGCGGTAGGTCTCTGCCTTCGAGCGGGCTTCCTCTTCCGCTCTCGCCAGGATCCGCTGCGCCTCGAGGCGAGCATCTCCGAGCGTTTCGTCGGGCGTCGCCTGACGGCTCCCCCTTCGCGACAGCATGTACCCTGCGATGACCGCGAGGCCGACGACGGCGACTACGAGTCCCGCCAGGAGCCACTGCATCATCATCTCCAGTTCTGTGAACCAGATCGCAGCGTGCCGAGCCCATCAGGCTCGGCACACACCGGTCGCAGCGTCGCACTTCGGGGCGTCTAGCCCCGTTTCCATCCCAGATTCGCTGTTTTCGGTATCGACATCTGCGTTCTCGTTCGCTTTGGTATTCAGTGTTTGGTGTGTGTCTGATCCGATGGTACCGCACATTCGCCTTCGCGAAGCGCGAAATCCGGCGGACCTACCCCGCGGTCGGCTCGGCATCGTCCGTCTCGGCGACTTCCGCCTCCGCGTCTTCCTCGATCACGCCGACGGCCCGGAGGACCTGGTCCTGGAGTTGAACTGCAAGTTGAGGGTTCTCCCTGAGGAAGAGCTTCGCCTTCTCACGGCCCTGTCCGAGCTGATCCCCGTCGTAGGTGTACCAGGCGCCCGCCTTCTTGACGATGCCCTCTTCGACGGCGACGTCGAGCAGGCTTCCCTCCCGGGAGATCCCCTCGCCGAACATGATGTCGAACTCTGCAAGGCGGAACGGCGGAGCGACCTTGTTCTTGGCGATCTTCGCTCGGACCCGGTTCCCGACGTTGTCGGTTCCCGACTTGATCGCCTCGATCCTCCGAACGTCGATACGGACGCTCGCGTAGAACTTGAGGGCACGCCCACCCGGGGTCGTCTCAGGTGAATTGTGCACCATCACGCCGTCGACCAGGTAGTTGTGATGCCCCTCGACCTCGAGGTCGAACTTCCGCATCGAGCGCGTGGCCGGTTTCTCGTGGATGTCGACGATGGGGACGGGTGTGAGATTCATCCGTTCGATGGCCGGCTCGACATACACCGCATAGCGGCCGCGATGATGCCGCAGCAGCTTGTACGACATGGCCTCGGGAACGTACGGGGCGATGAGCGCGTGCAACGCCTCGGTACCGTCCTTGTCGAACACGATGACGGCCTTGCCCGCCCGGTCCTTGAGCCCGCATGAGAGCCCGTACGTGTCGTTCAGGAGTTGAACGAGACGGGTCCTGGACGTGCGTTCCATCGCTTCGACGCAGACGTCGGAGCGCCCGGCAGAGCCGTCGATCCGACGCTCGGCGAATGTCCCATCGTCCATGTACCAGACCGCGAGGGCGAAGGGTGTGAGCTCCTTGAGATAGTCCCAACTGAATACCTTCTTGTCGCCGACGTACACGGCATCCCGAAGGCCGTCGAGTTCGACCAGCGGTGTCGTCTCGACCATCAGGCCACCCTTCGCATGCGGGCTGATGCCGAGGGGGACGCCTTCGAGCAGCGACGCCTTCCACCGTGCATAGTCATCCTGCTTGGGGCCGTGACCGAAACGGAACCGGGACTTCATCGTCACGCCGACCTCGTGAACCGGTTTGGGAGAGATCGACCCGTCTCCCATGAGCCCTCCGAGAACGAGTTGGCGTTGCTGATCGGACAGGTAGTGCTTCATCGGCATCAGGACCGAGTCCCCGACCGCGAGATCCCCCGCCTCCCGCCAACCCATCGGCGTTGCGATCTTGTGCGGCTCCGTCGCGGCGAACTGGGCCCTGCCGTTCCCCTCCGGCTTGTAGACCGTGAACTGCAGGAAGCGCTCGGCGTTGCCGTTGTCGAACCAGTTCACGACTCGTGCCGGCTCGACCTTGCCTGTCTCGGGATCGACGGCGAGAACCTCGACGGGAAGCTTCTGGTTGACGATCTTGCCGATCTTCTCCTGCGTTCCGTCGGCGAGCGTCACCCGGGTTCCGTACTGGAAGCAGCCGAACATCACACCGATCTTCTCGCGAAGCTGGTTGATGAAGATGACGGTCGTGTGAGAGCGGTTGACGGTCCCGGCCAGTTTCCGCAGGGCCTGGGACATGAGACGGGCCTGGAGACCGACGTGGGTGTCCCCCATGTCTCCTTCGAGCTCGGCGCGCGGCACGAGGGCTGCGACCGAATCGATGACCACGATGTCGAGCGCCCCGGATCGGATCAGCATGTCGGTGATCTCGAGCGCCTGCTCCCCCGTGTCCGGCTGGGAGATGAGCAGTTCGTCGACGTCGACACCGATCGCCCTGGCGTAGACGGGGTCGAGGGCATGCTCGGCGTCGATGAACGCGGCGAGGCCGCCGTTGCGCTGCGCTTCGGCGACGATGTGCAGAGCGAGGGTCGTCTTCCCCGAGCTCTCAGGCCCGTAGATCTCGACGATGCGTCCGCGGGGCACCCCGCCGATGCCGAGTGCGAGATCGAGCGAGAGGGCTCCGGTGGGGATCGAGTCCATCATACGGATCTCTTCGTCGCCCATTCTCATGATGGCGCCCTTGCCGAATTGCCGTTCGATCTGGGACATCGCCATCTCGATGTTCTTGTCCCGGTCTTTGTGGTCCTGGGCCACGATGTCTCCTTCTTCGACGTCCCCGCAACGTACCGGGTGCCTGTGACAGATTCTGTTCCGCGAACCACAACCATGGTATTCGCGGGAGGTTCCGTACGATAGTCGAACATCTGTTCGATGTCGAGGAAATGGCGTCGTGCGCGCGAATCCGGATCCTCATGCTCGTTGGCGGCTCCAAGACGACCCGGACACGACCCGGGGCACGGCCGACCGGTCAGAGGAGGACTTCGTCGACGACCTCGTAGCGGGCACCGTCGCGGCCGAGTTCGCTCCGGTAGAGCGTCAGCCGGTCGACCCTCATCGTCAGCGGGAATCGGGGCACCCGGTCGATGAGTCCGCGGACGTCCTGCGGTGGGCGGATCCGGGAGAGCGTGAGATGCGGATGGAACGGGCGGTCCTCCGGATCGAAGCCCGCCGAGACCGCGGCCGCCTCGCAGACGGCCGCCGCCGAGGCCACCTCGGACCTGCCGCGATCGACGCCGAGCCACAGCACCGTCGCTCGCGACGGCTTCGGGAACGCGCCGAGCGTGTCGAACCCGAGTGTGAACGGCTCGACCGTCAGATGATCGTCGAGGAACTCCAAGATCCGGTCTCGTTGGACCGCCCCGGTCGGCCCGAGGAACCGCAGCGTGAGATGCCAGTTGTCCGGAGGAGTCGGGCGCCCCGGGAGCCGCATCGTGTGTTCCATGAGGAACGAGGCGAGGCCGTGGCGGACTTCATCGGACAAGGCCACGGCGACGAAGAGCCGCTCGCTCACCCGCTCCCCCAGGCGATGCCGAGGAGCGACATGCGGGTGAGGTGCAACGCTGCCGTGGTCGCGAACGTCCTGACCCGTTCACGGTCACCCGGGAGTCTCAGCGTCTTGACCCGTGTCCCGTCCGGCGTCGCCACCGCGATGATCACGGTACCGACGGGCTGTTCCTGCGGGTCGGGGCCGGCCGAACCCGTCACCGCCACGGCCAGATCAACGTCGAGACGGGCCCGGGCTCCGGCCGCCATCGCCACGGCCGCCGCTTCGCTCACGACGCCGTGTTCCGCCACGACGGTATGGGGAACGTCGAGCAGTCGCTCTTTCACCCCGGTCGCGTAGGCGACGATGGCGCCCCGGAACACGCGGCTCGCACCGGGTATCGAAGTGATGCGGCCTGCGACGAGCCCTCCGGTCACGGACTCAGCAGTCCCGAACGACCACCCTCGCTCTTCGAGCATGCGCAGTACCACGACTTCGACGGTGTCGGTGTCCGTGCCGAAGATCCGCTCACCGAGGCGTTCCCGGACGAGGGACTCCATGGGGGCGATCAACGCTTCCGCCTCGCGGCTCGTCGCCGCCTTCGCCGTGATCCTGATCTTGATCTCACCGGCGGACGCGAGGAAGGCGATGCTCGGATTGGTCGACGTGTCGTAGAGGTCCGCGAGTCGTTCGCCGATCGCCGACTCCGACTCGCCCCACGTGCGAAGCAGGCGGCTCGCAACGACCGTTTCGTCGGCGCCCCGGAGGAACGGGATGACCTCGTCTTCGAGCATGGGGATCATCTCGGCGGGAACGCCGGGGAGTGCGAAGATCCAGGTCCCTGCGATCTGCATCCGGATTCCGGGAGCGGTCCCCTTCGGGTTGCGGATCAACGTCGAACCTTCCGGACGTTCCGCCTGCTGGAGGTTCGAATCCGGCATCACCCGGCCGCTGCGCTCCCACCGCAGGCGCAGCGCCTCTGCCTGCGTCTCGTCGAATATGAGCGGGACTCCGGCGGCACGTGCGAGCGCCTCCCTGGTCAGGTCGTCTTTCGTGGGCCCGAGGCCGCCGGTGATGATCAGCGCGTCCGCCCGGCCGCAGGCTGCGGTGACGGCGTCGGCGATCCGCGCCTCGTTGTCGCCGACCACGGTCTGTTGGAAGTGGTCGAGGCCGGCGTCTGCGAGACGCTCACCGATCCGCGTCGCGTTCGAGTTGACGATCTGCCCGAGCAGCAGCTCCGTTCCGACGGCCAGGACCTCGACGATCATGCCGGTCCCCGAACCACGGCTTCGAGATCGGTGCCGAACCCGCCGGTCACCTCCGCGGTGACCCACTCCCCCGGCTCGCCGTGATCGAGGATGATCACGCCGTCGATCTCGGGCGCTTCCCGATACGAGCGTCCGACGGGCATCCCTTCTTCGACCTGGTCGACGACGACGGTGACCGTCCGGCCGATCTGCTCGATCGTTCGGCTGGTCGTGATCTCGTCCTGGATCGCCTGGAGGTATCGCAAGCGTTCCTGTTTCTCCCCTTCGGGGATCTGCCCGTCCATGACGGCGGCTTCGGTGCCCTCCTCCGGCGAGTACGGGAAGAATCCGGCCCAGTCCAGTTCGACTTCGGAGAGGAACGCCGCGAGATCGTCGACGTCGTCGTCGGTCTCGCCCGGGAAACCGACGATGAACGAAGATCGCAGGGCGGCGTCCGGAGCCGCCCGGCGGATGCGTGCGATGAGATCTCGATGCTGCTCACCCGAACCGGGGCGCTTCATCGCGCGCAACAGCGACACCGCCGTGTGTTGGAGGGACAGATCGAAGTAGTCGGCGACGAGCGGATTCCCTGCCATCTCTTCGATGAGGGCGGGGCGGATCTCCTTCGGATAGAGGTAGTAGAGGCGCAATCTGCGCAGGCCATCCACGCTCGTCACCGACCGGACGAGGTCGACGATGCCCGGCGCGTCGATGTCCCGGCCGTACGCCGCGAGGTCCTGGGCGACGAGCCCGATCTCGGCGACGCCGGCTCCCGTGAGTTCGGCGACCTCTGCCCTGATGTTCTCCGGATCGCGGGATCGTTGCTTCCCCCGGAACTGCGGGATCGCACAGAAGGTGCAGGGCTTGTCGCACCCCTCCGCGACCTTGACGTACGCGTAGGGAGTCGTCGGTGTCGGCCGCCGCGTCTCGTAGAGGATGTCCATGTGCGAACGTCGTGCCGTTCCGATCGTGATCGGAGTCCATCGGCGCATCGCGTCGAGGCGGTCGATCAGCTCCGGGTAGCGATCGAGTCCGATGACGGCGTCGGCTTCGGGGAGCGCATCTGCGAGCTCCTTCTCGTACCGCTGCGCCATGCAGCCGATCACGACGAGGCTGGCGTCCTCGCGTTTCGCCCCGGCGACGTCGAGGATGGTGTCGACCGACTCTCGACGCGCCGGCTCGATGAACCCGCACGTGTTGACCATCACGACGTCGGCGGTCTCCGGCGAGATCGCGTTCCGGTAGCCGGCCGCAGAGAGCATCCCGGTGATCTTGTCGGAATCGACCTGGTTCTTCGCGCAGCCGAGGGTGGTCAGCCAGACGGTGGGGGCATCTGCGGTCATCGGGCCTCAGCGTACCGTCCGCATGCGACGGATCGGTGGCAGACCCGAAAGGAGCTTCGTTTCGCCCTTTCTACGTGAGAGCGAGCCGGGCGGCGGCGATCACGGCCGCTCCGACGAGCACCCATCGGATCCACGCGGCGCCCTTCAGCACGGCGAGACGGGACCCCACCCATGCGCCGGACATCTGCCCCGCGGCGAGCACGCCACCGACGGCGAGATCCACCTGCGACGCCCGGGCGAAGAGCAGGATCGCGATCGGCGAATACGCGGCGATGAGCACCACCTTCGCGGCGTTTCCCTTGACGAGGTTCATGCCGGCGCCGAGGACGAGCCCGGCGAGGAGCAGGAATCCGACACCGGCCTGCACGAAACCGCCGTAGAACCCGATGCCGAAGAACACGAGCGACCGCAGCGGCTCGTGCAACGCGACATCGCGCTCCTCGAGCCACCTCGACGGACGCAGCAGCACGGAAGCGGCGACGAGCAGCAGCACGGCGGCGAACACCTTGCGGAGGACGTCGGGTGGGGTGATCGTCGAGAGCCAGGCTCCGACGGCTGCGCCGAGGACCGTCGGGATGACGAGGACACCGACACGTTTCCAGGGAATGGCTTCGCCCTTCTGATACCCGGCGATGGCCGTCAGGTTCGCGAGGAAGATGGCGATCCGGTTCGTGCCGTTCGCGGTGTTGATCCCGACCATGGCCGTCAGGATCGGGATCGTGATCGCCGACCCCCCGCCGGCGAGCGCGTTGATGAACCCCGCAACCAGGCCGGCGACCAGGAGCACGACGGCTTCGAGCACGGTCATGGCGAGAACCGGATCGGCATGGTTGGAGAGGCTACTCGTGCACGAGACGGGCCGGTCGCCATCCGCTCACCGAACTGAGAACGGCGATCGCGTCGGCAACCGCGAGATCTTCCGCCAGAACGACCTCTTCGACCAGAACGCCCTCTTCGATCAACACGCTCCGGAGAACACCCGGCATGCATCCGCATGCGAGCGGCGGAGTCACCCAGACCCCCGCGATCTGGACGGCGACGTTGTGCCCCGTGCCTTCCGTGATCTCGCCGCGCTCGTTCATCATCAGCACTTCATCGATGCTGCCGTGTGTGTCGAGGCGTTCCTCGTACGGACGGCGCGCCGTCGTCTTGTGGAACCGATAGACGCTCCCCGACGTGATCGGGTCGGGACTCAGCCGGCAGAGAACCGCTTCACCGACGTCGTTCGGCCACCACGCCGCGGGGAGGAGATCATCGTCGTCGACTTCCGCCGAGACGTGCCCGAACCGGTCGACTTCGATCCGGACGGAAGCCGGAGTAGTCCGCCCCGTGATCGCGTTCTCGAGCGCTCCTCGAACCGCCTCCTCGTCGTACCGGAACCCGAAATAGTCGGCAGATCCTCTGAGCCGTTCGAGATGCCGGTCCAGCCAGCGGAATCCATGGTCCGGCTCCCAGCGGATCCGCTCGAGCAAGGCCATCTCGGGGCGCCGTTGCGTGAGGATCCTCGCCTTCTCGAGTGCTTCGTGGAACTCGCCTCGCAACGCCGATGCTGCGGTGATGCCGGCTCCGACGCCGTACTCGCCGATGCCTTCTTCCACGTCGATCACCATCGTCCGGATCGCGACGTTGAAGCTGGCGTCGGGCCGACCTCCCTCTGTCGGGGAGAAGAATCCGATCGCGCCTCCGTAGATGCCGCGCGATCGCCCTTCGAGCGTCGCGATCGTCTCCATCGCCGAACGCTTCGGATCGCCGGTCACGGCGGCGGAGGGGAAGAGTGCCCGGAACACGTCGATGATCCGCGCCTCTTCATCGAGGTTCGCCGTGACCTGCGAGACGAGTTGCCACACCGTTTCGAAGGGCCGGAGATCCAGCGACGCCTCGGAGACGACGGTGCCGGGAGCGCTGACCGTCGCGAGTTCCTCGCGCATCTGCTCCACGATCCTCATGTGCTCGGCCCGGTACCGTTCCGATGTGCGGAGCCGCTCCGCGTGGCGTCGATCCTCCTCGACCCACCGGCCGCGCCCGACGGATCCCTTCATGGGGTGGATGCTGATCCTCGATCCTTCGACCTTGAAGAATCCCTCCGGGGACGCGCTCAGTACCCGGTAGCGACCGAGATCCAGGTAGGCGCCCCACTCTCCACGTTGCGCGAGAACGAGGTCCCGGTAGAGCTCCATCGTGTCACCGCTTCCCGCGGCGTCGAGGCGAAGCGAGTAGTTCACCTGGGTGAGGTCACCCGACGTGATCAACCGCCGGATCCGGCGAACGTTGTCGTGGTACTCGTCCTCGACCTGAGTCGGGATCCACGGCGACACCGTGTACGGCGATGTGTCGAGCCGCGCCTCTCCGATGAACGGCGGGACCTCGGAGAGTCCCGGGAAGAGCGCGAACCATGCGAGGGGCAGATCGGCGAACTGCTCGCCGGCCTCGACCGGCCTCACCGGGAGAGACGGGTTGAGCCCAGGTGTCGCGTCGTATGCGACGTACCCGACGGCCCATTGACCGGATCCGGCCGCCTCTTCCGCCTCGGTGAGAACGTCGACGACCTCACCGACGTCGTATGCGGCGATGATCCGCGTCGGTTCGGCGAACTCCATCGAGCGTCCGCCCGTGGCGCCGAGTCTGTCGAGGCGTGCTGTGGTCATCGGGTTCAGCCTACGCGACGATCTTGCGACATGGAGGGCGCACGTGAGTCCCCAGGGACGGTGCGGATCCGGCTCATCCGATCAGGGCCGGGAGCTCCTCTTCGGTGACGAGCACCGACCGGGCCTTCGATCCTTCGGACGGGCCGACGATGCCCTTGTTCTCCATGATGTCCATCACCCGTCCCGCCCGCGCGAAGCCGATCCGCAGCTTGCGCTGCAACATCGATGTGGAGCCGAGCTGGCTGCGCACGACGAGCTCGATCGCCTGGCGGATGATCTCGGGGTCCTCCCCCTCGAAGTCCTCTGCCACGTCGGCCGCCTGTTTCGCCGCTTCGAACACCTCGGCGTCCCGGTAGGCGGCCCGCCGCTGGTCCCGAATGAACTCGACGATCCGATGAACCTCGCGTTCCGAGACCCAGGCGCCCTGAATCCGCTCCGGCTTCGGCTCCCGTGCCGTGACGACGAGCATGTCGCCGAGACCGACGAGCTTCTCCGCTCCTCCCTGATCGATGATCACACGCGAGTCGGTCTGTGAAGCGACCGAGAACGCGAGGCGGGAGGGGACGTTCGCTTTGATCACGCCGGTGATCACGTTCACCGATGGTCGCTGTGTCGCGAGCACCAGGTGGATACCGACGGCTCTCGCCATCTGGGCGATCCGAACGATCGAATCCTCGACGACGCGCCCGGCGACCATCATCAGGTCGTTCAACTCGTCCACGACCACCACGATGTACGGGAACCGATCGAACATCTCTTCGTCGAGACCGCCGGCGGCGTGTTTCTCCCGGTATGACTCGATGTCGCGCACACCCGCGTCGGCGAGCAGGTCGTAGCGGCGATCCATCTCGGCGACGGCCCACTGCAGTGCATCCGCCGCCTTCTTAGGGCTGGTGATGACGCGAGTCAGGAGGTGGGGGACGTCGTTGTACTGCCCGAGCTCCACCCGCTTCGGGTCGACGAGGATCAGGCGAACCTCATCCGGGGTGGCTCGCATGAGGATCGACGTCAGCAGGGCATTGAGACACGAGGACTTGCCGGCACCGGTCGCACCGGCGATGAGGACGTGCGGCAACTCGGTGAGACGCAGCATCCTGGCGCGCCCGCTGACGTCCTTACCGAGGGCGACGAGCATCGGGTCGTGGTCCTCAGACGCATCCGGGCCCCGCAAGATGTCACCGAGCGTGACCATCTGCCGGTGCCGGTTCGGAACTTCGATCCCGATGGCGCTCTTCCCGGGGATCGGGGCGAGGATCCGCACGTCCGGGGACGCGAGGGCGTATGCGATGTCGTGCGACAGGTTCGTGACGCGAGAGACCTTGACGCCGGGAGCGAGCTCGATCTCGTAACGGGTGACGGTCGGACCGGGCACGATGCGCGTGAGACGGGCGTCGACTCCGTGTTGCGTCAATGCGTCCTGGAGCTCACCGGCCGTCTGCTCGAGGCTCGTGCGATCCGGGCCGGCCTCTCTCGACGACTCGAGGATGTCGAGCGGAGGGAGCACGTACCCGTCCCCCGACGCCGCTGCCGGTACCGGTGCCGGCAGCTGTTTCGGCTTCGGCTTCTTCGGTGCTCTGGTCGAAGCCTTCGGACCCTTCTTCGGAGCGGTCTTGGGCGTCTCGGCGACGGGGTCGTGCATCACGATCGGTGCGTCGACGGCCGCGTCGCTCTTCTTCGATCCGTCGTCGCTTCCGAATCCGATCAGCGTCTGGAAGTCTTTCAGATACGCGCCGATCGCGACGGCCACATCGCGAACGGTCGACCGTGTCAGGAGGAGCGTCCCGAGGGCCACGCCTGCGAACAAGACGATGAACGCTCCCCAGAATCCGATGATGCGCCGGAGCGGGAACGCGACCAATGCGCCGACCGCGCCGCCACTCTCTCTGACCTGGTCGACGTTGCCCGCCAGCGCGAGTGATCCGGTCATGAGATGGAACATGGCGAGCGATGAGACGAAGACGACCGTCACGCCGGCGATCAGCCGTCCTCGATCCTCGCTGCAACAGACGCTCATGAGCGACAGGCCGATGAGAGCGATGACCAACGGAACGACGTAGGCCCACATGCCGAACAGGAACCGCAGCACGCCGGAGATGGCGGCACCCACCGGGCCCGACAAACCGAGGAAGGAGAGCGCTACGAGCGCGGCCAGCACGATGAGCACCATGCCCCATACGTCGTCGCTCTGACGCGACAACCGGCCGCGGACCCGCTCCCGACCCGTCCGTAGCGCCCGGACGATCTTCGCTCGGAGCGAGATCCGTGGTTGTTTCTTCTTCGTCTTCTTCGGGGTTGCTTTGCTCCGCCCCGACGCCCCGCGGCTCTTGGTCCGCGTTGCCATTGGCATGAACGATACCGCACTGTCTCGCAGATGGAAACCACCCTCGGCGCGATCCGTCGCGCTGAGAGTTACATCGATGTGATTTCCTCCCCGATCGGGAACCGCCGTTCCACGAGTTTCGCCCCAACCGACGGCCGGACGGGGGTATCCTGCGAGCCATGTCCGACGTCACCTCCCCCTTGCGTGTCCTGCTCGCCGCCGGCGAGTGGCAGGCCGCCGATGCCGAAACCCGCCGGCTCCTGATCGCCGACGCCGACGTGGGCGGCTACGTCGGGCTCGATCCCGACGAGGCCGCACGGATCGACTGCGGCTTGCTCCTGGCGATCGACGACGCCTGGGCCGGCGCGTCGGACGGCCGGTTCGGGTTGACCGCCCAATCCCGCATCCTCAACGAGGTTCGGGCCCGGGATCTCCCTCGCTCCGACACCTGGAGGATGTTCGGACGAACCGTGGGATGGGTCGACGGCCGCGAATGGCTCGAGGAAGACGGTTTGCAATACGGGGCCGACGCACCGGCCGGCCATCTTCCGTGGATCCCCGGAACGACTACCGCGGTCAACACGGGACGCGTCTACGAGGGATTCTTCCTCTTCTACGCCAGGTTCGCCGACTGCGCGGCGACCTGAGCGGTCCGGCGAACGATCACGGGCATCCGCGGGAGACGAGACCCGCCACGTCGAACTCGATGCCGGTCGCCTCTTCCGAGAGATCCCAGAGCAGCGTTGCATCCTCGGCCCGATTGCTGCGGCCGGTGATCGGCCGGCGAACGGCGGCCCCCGCCGTCACCCACTTCGGCGTGTAGATGCCTCCGCCGCGAGCGAGCGGGTCCGTCGCCGCCCGGAGTTGGGGTCGAGCTCCGCGGTCCGGTGGCATCCCGATCCACGCCGCTGCTCTCTCGAAGAAACGCTGGCTCGCCCCACCGGAGGATCGAACGCTCTGCGCCTGCAGATCGGTGTTGGACAATCCCGGGTGCGCAGCGAAGCTCCGGACCGTGGATCCGGCGTCGACGAGTCGCCGATCGAGCTCGAGGGCGAAGTCCATGTTCGCCTTCTTCGCCCTGCCGTACGCCCCCCAGGGCGTGTAATTCACATCGAGGTTCAGATCGTCTCGGTCGAGCCGGGTCCTGAAGTGCCTGGCCGTGCTGGTGACGGTCACGATCCTCGCGTCGGTTCCGCATAGGAGAGCCGGCATCAGCAGAGCGGTCAGTGCGAAGTGGCCGAGATGGTTCGTTCCGAATTGGAGCTCGAAACCGTCTTCGGTCTCCTGATGCGGTGTGGCCATCACCCCGGCGTTGTTGACGAGGAGATCGATCCGGGGGTGCGCTGCGACGACATCGGCGGCGAAACTACGCACCGATGCGAGGGAAGCAAGATCCAGCGGATACATCTCCAGGAGAGCATCGGGGATCGTCGAGAGGATCTCTGTTCTCGCTCGCTCGGCCTTCTCGAGGTTCCGGACCCCCATGATGACGAGGGCGCCGTGTCGCGCGAGTTCCTTCGCCGTTTCGAGACCGAGGCCGCCGTTCGCTCCCGTGACTACGGCGACGCGGCCCGTCAGGTCCGGGATGTCGTCCGGTGTCCATGCCATGCGATGGCCTCTCTCGGTCTACGGCTCCGCCGATCGGTCAGACTTCGATGACGACCGGGATGACGACGGGCCGGCGCTTGATGCGGCTCTGAACGGCTTTTCGTCCCGCATTCCGGATGCGGCGTCGCAGCGCGTCGGGATCGATGGGTCGATCGAGTGTGGCGATTCCCTGCTCGACCCGCGCCTTGACGGCGTCGTGGAGTTCCTTCGAGTCGCCGGTGACGCCGTGGCTGTCGACGTCGGGACCGAACACGATGTCACCCTTCCTGATGTCGACGCCGACCGTGATCAGCATGACACCGTCGTCGGCGAGGTGCCGCCGATCGCGGATGACCCCCTCGGACTCTCCAACCTCGAGGCCGTCGACGTAGACGTAGCCCGCCGAGACCGCTCCCCGCTCCACACTGATCCGGCCGTTGTCGAGAACGACGACGTCGCCGTCGGAGCACACTTCGACCTCCGGGATACCGACCGACCGGGCGAGCTCGGCGTTCGCGTGCATGTGCCGGTGTTCCCCGTGGACCGGAACCATCGCCTGGGGCTTGATGACGTTGTAGAGGACCTTCAACTCCTCGGCGGCGGCATGCCCGGACACGTGCACGTGCGTGTTGCGGCCGTGATGGACCGTGACGCCGAGTCGCGACAGGTTGTTGATCACCCGCGACACCCGCTTCTCGTTCCCGGGAATCGGCGTCGCCGAGATGATCACCGTGTCGCTCGGATCGAGGGTGATCGATCGGTGCTCCCCCGCCGCCATGAGCGACAGGGCGGCGAACGGCTCCCCCTGGCTTCCGGTCGAGATGACCGCCGCCTCGCCGGCCGGAAGGGCAAGCAGCTCGGCGAGCTCTACGAGGCTCCCGTCCGGGATGCTGAGCGCACCGATCGGTTCGGCGATCTCGCTGTTGCGCAACATCGATCGTCCGATGAACGCGAACTTGCGTCCGTCGGCGACCACGGCGTCGATCGACTGCTGCACCCGGTGCAGATGGCTGGCGAAGCAGGCGACGAGGACCCGGCCCTCCGCCTCGTGCACGAGTTCGGCGATCCGCACACCGACCGTCTTCTCCGAATCGACGACGCCGGGACGTTCGGCGTTGGTGGAATCGGCGAGCAGGAGCCGAACACCTCTGCGGCCGAAGCCGGCGAAGCTCTGCAGATCGGTGATCACGCCGTCGATGGGTGTCGGATCGAGTTTGATGTCCCCCGTGTGGAGGATGATGCCTTCGGGGGTCTCGAATGCGATCGCCGTGGCGTCCGGCACCGAGTGGGTCACGGGGATGAACGCGAAGCGGAACCGTCCGTGTTCGATCCAGGTTCCGGTTTCGACGACGCGGAAATCGGCGTCGATCCCGAGTTCGGAGACCCGGGCCCGCGCGAGTTCGACCGTCAGAAGCGTTCCGTACACCGGCACGTTGGCTTCGCGTAGGAGGTATCCGAGCGAACCGATGTGGTCCTCGTGACCGTGTGTCAGCGCCACGAAGGAGAGATCACCCGGCCCCTCGAAGACCGACGTGAAGTCCGGGAGGACGAGGTCGACGCCGAGCATGTCCTCCTCGGGGAACATCAGCCCCGCATCGACCATGGCCATCTCTCCGTCGATGTCGATCGTCGCGCAGTTCCTGCCGATCTCTCCGAGACCGCCGTGGAAGGCGACCCGGACGCTCATGTCTGCTCGAGCGCTTCGAGCGCCCGTCGGATCGCTTCACCCGTTTCGTCCGATGCCGGGATGAGGGGGAGCCTCGGAGGCCCGACCGGATCCCACGCCAGGTCGAGGCCTGCCTTGAGCGGCATCGGGTTCGGTTCGATGAAGAGCGCTTCGTTGAGGGGCCGGAGGAGCGCGTCGAGCCGGTCGGCTTCCTCGTCATCTCCGGCGACGGCCGCTTCGACCATCGCCTTGATGGTGTCGCCGGCCAGGTGGGCGGCGACCGATACGACGCCGACACCGCCGGCTCGAACGATCTCGCGTGTGTGGCCGTCGGAGCCCGAGTAGACGGCGAACCCGTCGGGGAGGGCTTCGATCTCGCGCCTGGTGAAGTCGAGATCGTCGACGGCGTCTTTGACGGCCACGATCCTCGGATGCTCCGCGAGTCGGACGAGCGTCTCGATCTCGATGAGCCGGCACGTCCGGCCCGGGATGTTGTAGAGGAGCACGGGAAGGTCGGTTGCGTCGGCAATGGCGGTGAAGTGGCGGGCGATCCCCTCCTGCGGTGGTTTGGAGTAGTACGGGGTGACCGCCATCACGCCGTGCACGCCGGAACCGGCAGCGCGTTCCGTCAGTTCGATCGACTCTCGCGTGTCGTACGTTCCCGTGCCCGCGAGCACGGTCATCCGATCGCCGACGGCGTCGACGGCGGCTTTGAACAGCGCCACTTTCTCGACCTTCGAGAGCGTCGGCGACTCCCCCGTCGTACCTCCGACGACGATGCCGTCGGACCCGTGCTCCGCGAGAAATCGCGTCAGTCTCCAGAAGGTTCCGTAATCGATGGATCCGTCGTCGCCGAATGGTGTGATCACGGCGGTGAGGACCCGGCCGAATGGTGCGTTTGGTCTGCTTTCCATGACGTCGACGCTAGCAGGGCACCCCCCGGTATTCTCGTTTCTATGAGCATTCCAAACGACTTCGTCAAGAACGTCGACACGGCGAACTTCCCCGAGGAAGTCCTCCAGCGAAGCCGTGAAGTGCCCGTGGTGGTGGACTTCTGGGCCGAGTGGTGTCAGCCGTGTCGGATCATCGGACCGATCCTCGAGCGACTCGCCGCCGAATCGAACGGAGCGTTCGATCTCGTGAAGGTCGACGTGGACGCGAACCAGCAGCTCGCCGCCCAGTACCGGGTCCAGGGCATCCCGATGGTCGTCGCCTTCCGGGACGGGAAGATCTCCGACACCTTCACCGGAGCGATCCCCGAGCCCGCGATCCGCCAGTGGATCGAAGGCATCCTCCCGACCGAACTGGATCTGATGGTCGACCAGGCACGGTCGGCACGCCTCTCCGGTGACGACGTCGCGGCAGAGCACATCCTTCGCCAGGTTCTCGACCAGAACCCGGAACACGCCGAAGCCGGCACGAGCCTGGCTTCGATGCTGATCGACCGGGGTGAGACCGATGAGGCGCTCGCCGTCCTCGATCGTCTCGTGCCGGATCCCGAGGTGGAGCGGCTCCAGTCGGCGGCCCGTCTCCGGGCGTCGAGCGGAGAGGACATCCCCGAGCTCGAAGCGGCCGTCGCGAACGATCCGTCCGACGAGGCCGCTCGCATCGAGCTCGCCAAGGCGCTCGCCGCCCGCGGCGAGTTCGAGCCTGCGCTCGATCATCTCCTCACGGTCGTTCGTGCCAAGGGAGCGATGAAGGACGATGCGAGGGTCGCGATGCTGGACATCTTCGGTGTCCTGGGCGACGACCAGCCGCTGACCCAGACCTACCGCCGCCAGCTCGCAACCGCCCTCTTCTAACCCCCCTGCGAACCCAGGGCTCGCAGGCGGACATAGGCGCGTTCCCGGCCCACAGAACGCGACTGCTCCGGCCGGTGTCGAACCGGTGCGGGGTCAGATCCCCAGAACGGCGTCCAGACCCACCGTGACCGGATCTTCGAGGTTCTCCACGGCGCGGATCGCTGCGAGCACTCCCGGCATGAAGGCCGTCCGGTCGGTCGTATCGTGCCGGATCGTGAGCGTCTCCCCGGTGCCGCCGAACAGCACCTGTTGGTGGGCCACCAGCCCCGGCAGCCGGACGGCGTGCACGGGAACGCCGGCCACCGAGGCTCCACGAGCTCCGGGGATCAGTTCGGCCGATTCGACGGTGCGCGTCTGATCGGCGGCACGCGAGATCCGTTCCGCGGTGGCGATCGCCGTGCCCGATGGGGCATCGACCTTCCGGTCGTGATGCAGTTCGATCACCTCCGCAGCAGCGAAGTGCGGGGCGGCGATCTCGGCAAGGCGCATCATCAGGACCGCCCCGATCGAGAAGTTCGGCACGACGAGGAGGTTCGGCGGTCCCTCTCCCCACGCCTCTCGAACGGCTTCGAGACGGTCCCGATCGAACCCTGAGGTGCCGACGACCGCGTGCAGCCCGAGCGAGCGCCACCGGTCGAGGTTCGCCATCACGACGCCGGGTTCGGTGAACTCGACGACGACATCGGCCGAAGCGAGCTTCGCAGGATCGGCGTCGATCACCTGTCCGGCGACAGCGTCGCCGATGTGCCCCGGGTCGTAGAGCGGGCCGAGTTCGAGATCGGAGGCGTCGCGAATCGTCTCCGCCACGAGGCTTCCCATGCGGCCCCCGGCGCCGGACACTGCGACGATCATCGGACGAACTCCTCCAGGTCGGAGGCCTCGAACGGCCCGGCCGCGCCGATGACGTACGGCCCGCTGTAGGCGACGCGAGCGATCTCCGCCACGTCGCTCCCGGTGACCGCATCGACCTTCTCGACGATCTCGGCGACGGACCGGTGCTCCATGCCCGTGATCTCGTTCCGACCGAGACGGTTCATGCGACCGTCCGCATCTTCGAGCGAGAGCGCAAGGGAACCCTGGATGTGCCCCTTCGCCCTCGTGAGCTCCTCTTCGGTGATGCCGGAGCCCATCATCTTGTCGAGCTCCCCCCGAACGAGCTTCAGGACCTCGGAGGTCTGGGTCGGCGTCGTTCCCACGTACACGGCGTTGGCTCCGGCATCGGTGAACGGGAGCCGGAACGCATGGACGGCGTAGGCGAGGCCTCGCATCTCCCGGATCTCGTGGAACAGGCGGCTCGACATGCCTCCGCCGAGCACGTGGTCGGCAACGAAGAGCGCGTAGCGTCGGTCGTCGTCGCGAGTGATGCTCGGTCCTCCGAGGATGAGATGCGCCTGTTCGGTGTCGCGATGCCGCACAGCAACGGCGGCGGCCGGATCGGGCGTGCTCAACGTACGCCCGATCTCCTCACCTTGCCAGTCGCCGAGAGCGTCGGCGACGACGGAGACGAGATGCTCATGGTCGACCCGGCCGGCGGCGGCGATGACCGTCGACTTCGGGGAGTACCGGCGAGCCCAGTAGGAGCGGATCGTGTCCCTGCTCATCGTCGTGATCGACTCGGGCGTGCCGAGAATCGGCGGGGCGAGAGCATGGCCGTTCCAGAGGGCCTCGATGAACTGCTCGTGGGCGACGTCGGTGGGGTCGTCCTCGTTCATGTTGATCTCCTCGAGCACGACGCCGCGCTCGAGATCGATCTCCTCCTGTCGGAACGCCGGACGCCGCACCATCTCAGCGAGGATCTCCACACCGAGGTCCAGGTGCGCATCGCGCATACGCGCCCAGTAGCACGTGTACTCCTTCGACGTGAAGGCGTTGTGTCGTGCGCCGATGGAGTCGAAGGCGTCGCTGATCCGTCGTGCAGGCCACTCGTCCGACCCTTTGAAGAGGAGGTGCTCGAGGAAGTGGCTGGCGCCGGCTTCGATGGGCTCCTCGTCGCGGCTCCCGGTTCCGACCCATGCCCCGACGGAGAGGGAGTGAAGGGAGGGCATGTCCTCAGAGATGATGCGAAGGCCGTTCGGCAGAGTCGTCAGGTCGTAATGCTGCATAGCGATCGATGATAGGGAGATGCCTCCCGAACGCCGGGGGCAATCTCCGACGTCATGCCCGTCCCGCCGGTAGCCTGCGCGTCGCATGAACAACAACGACACATCGGATCAACGACCGGGCACCTCCGGCGAGACGCAACCGTACATCGAAGAGATCGAGGCACTTCGTTCCGAGAACGCGGCCCTTCGGGCCAAGAGCAACTCCGGTCGCGGGTCGCGAAACGGATCCGGCGTGCGCCGGTTCTTCGCCTGGTTCCTTGCGATCGTCGCCATCGTCTCGATCCTCACGGCCGCCACCGTCGGCTGGGTGAAAACGACGATTCTGGATACCGACGCGTTCGTCGCGACCCTCGCCCCCCTCCCCAAGAACCCTGCGGTCGCCGAGGCGCTCTCGATACGGATCGGCGACGCGGTCATCGAGGCGTCGGACCTCGAAGCGGTCATCGGTGAGGCTCTCCCCGACGGATTGACGTTCATCGCCGTCCCGGTCGCCTCGGCGACATCCAAGGCGGTCGCCGCAGCCGCCGAGCAGATCATCCTGCATGACGTCTTCACCGCCGCCTGGAACGCTGCACTTCGCACGACCCATGAGGCGGTGCTCGTCGTCCTGACCGGGAACGGCCCGATCGTCGCAGAGGAAGGGACCGTGGCCATCGACCTCGACACGCTCGCGGAACCGGTCGTCGTGTCGCTCGCCGAACGGGGCCTCGATCTGCGAACCCTGGTCGCGGAGGACTTCACCTTCGGCCGGATCGTCCTCGCCGAATCGGATGCCCTCGCACAAGCGCATGCGGCGGTTCGCGCCCTCAATGTCCTGGGCTGGCTCACCGTAGCTCTGGCGCTCCTCTTGATCGCCGGAGCGATACTGGTGGCCCCCGATCGTCGGAAACAAACCGCCATCCTGGGTTTCGGCACCGCCATCGCGGGGTTGATCGATCTCGTGCTGCTGCGCTTCGGACGAGGTCTGACGGTCGGATCGATCGGCAACGACGTGGACCGGAGAGCCGGTCTGGCAGTATGGGACGCTTTGATGCACAGCTTGACGAGCACCCTGTGGGCCCTCTCTTTCCTCGCGCTCGTCATCGGGATCGCCGCGTGGCTCGTCGGCCCGGGTGAGCGAGCGGTACGTCTGCGGACCGCGGCCGGCGACGGTGTGGACCGGTGGAGGGGTCGACAGTCGGCGTCGTCGACGAGCCTCAACCTCTTCTTCGCCAGATGGCGACGCCCCCTCGAATGGGGTGTCTTCGGCCTCGGTGTGATCGTCCTTCTGGTCGCTCCGGTCGTCTCCCTGGCGCTGGCCGTCGTCGTCGTGCTCGTAGGCCTTCTCCTCGTCGGCCTCGTCGAACTGATCGCAGGGCCTCCTACGAAGTCGCCGGACGCTGCGACGGACGAGGCCGCCGAGCGAGTCGACGCCGGCTGAGATCGGCTCAGCTGAGCTTGGTACCGGGTCGTTCGACGCCGAGGAGCTGTCCGCGGAACGGGCCGGAGTTCCTCACCAGCAGGACGGTGCGAAGACCCGACATGAGGCTCAGCAGCCGCTCGACGTAGTCGTCGGCTTCATCGGCCTCGATCGCCTTGAGACCGAGGAACACCACGTCGGCGTGCTCGGACCGGTCGTGGATGATCTCCTGAATCGTCCGACCCTCCGGTTTCCGGATGACTTCGAACCGGGCCCCGATCCTCGCTGCGGAGATCATCTCCGTGAGGGTGGCCTCCGTGCGCTGGGCCATCATCTCGGTCGTCGCGATCGACTTGATGTTGATCGAGGCGTCGCGCCACCCCGGGTCGAGCGAGAGCAGGTGGGCGAACAGCACGAGCAGATCGCCGTTCTGCTGCAATCCGCCCCACCAGACGTCGATCGTCCTGCCGGTCGGGGCGAGACGTTGAGAGACGGGACGGCAGATCACGCTGGACTTGTGGAGCAGGGAGAGTTCCTCGATGGACCGAAGCACCATCGCCATCTCGTCGCGTCGCTCACGCCAGCCGAACAGCACGGTGTTCGATGCGATGCCGGCGATGCCGTTGGACTGGGCGACCGAGACGATCCCCCGTCCGAAGTCGGGCACGATCTCCACCTCTCCGAACGCGGTGATGCCCGCCTTGTCGAGCGACCGGTTCAGGTCTTCGACGAGGTCGGGAACCTCGGCGACGTGATCGGCGATGGCGCCTTCGATGAGGTAGTTGACCGTGAGGATTCCCCGATCTTGGACCATCCAGTTCGCGAACCGGGCCGTCGGCAGGTCACGGTCCGGATCCGTGGTGAACATCAGCACGTTCGGACGCCAGTTGCGCGGCTCCTCGGGGAGCCGCCGCAGCTGGAGCACCGTTGATCGCACGAGCGACACGAGGGCGCTGCGACGGACGTCCCCCCATCGGGCTGTGAGCGCCCGCCGCCGGACCATCAGGTACACCCCGAGTTCGACCGAGAGCGCGAATACCGACGCGATCGGGTTGATGAGGAACATCGCCCAGAAGCACGCCGCCGCTCCCCCGAGCGACACGATCCAATGGACCTTCATCGTCGGACGGAACGACGGATCTCCGCTGAGCCGTTCGATGCCGGCGACGAGGTTCACCATCCCGTACGTCGTGAGGAAGAACATCGTGAGGATGGGGGCGACGGCGTTCAACCCACCGAGCGCCACGGCGCCGAGAGCGATCGCCGTGGTGATGAGCAGCGGCACGCCCGGCCCTTCGATCTTCCCGATCTTCGCTGCGATCCGCGCGGGGAGGATCCGGTCGTGCACAAGCGCTTCGAGCGTACGCGGGGCCCCGAGGACGCTCCCGACGGCGGATGAGAAGATGGCCCCCCACAGCCCCGGGAAGATCAGGAAGGCGAGCCCTCCGGCGATCGTGAACCAGATGAGCGGGTCGTCGACGAGTTCGCGGGGGCTCGCCGCCAGCGACAGCCCGACGGTCACGGCCAGGTACACGGCGAAACCCACGAGGACCGCGGCGATCGTGCCCTTCGGGATGGACTTCGTCGGATCCTTCAGATCGCCCGACAGCGAGATGCCGGCCATGATCCCCGTCACAGCCGGGAAGAAGACCGCGAAGACGGTCCAGAACCCGGCGGGGTCGGAGATGTGTCCGAAGAGATCCGCGCTCCGTGACATCGATCCTGCGACGCCGACGAACAGCACGATCAAGGACACCACGATGGCGACGACGATCGGGATCTGCAGCTTGAGCGCGACCCCGGCCCCCCGGGCTGCGAGGAGGGCGACGAGCAGCACGGTGAGCGCCGCGATCGGCATCTGGGGAAGGTCGGGCCAGACGAACTGCAGCGACTCGGCGAGGCCGTAGGCGTAGAGCGTGATCGAGACGGCCTGTGCGAGGAAGAGCGGCAGGCCGATCGCCGCCCCGATCTCCACGCCGAGGCTGCGCGAGATGATGTAGTAGGCGCCCCCCGGTCCGACCTCCATGTTCGTGGCGACCGACGACACGGATAGCGCGGTGGCGAGCGTGATCATGTTCGCTAGGACGACGATCCCGAGCGCACCGACGAGGCCGACGTTGCCGACGACCCATCCGGTGCGCAGATAGAGGATGACGCCGAGGATCGTCAGCATCGACGGTGTGAACACGCCGATGAACGTTCCGAGCTTGCCGTGGCGGTCCCCGCGGATCATGTCACGCAGGCGCTCGAGGGAAGCGGTCATCCGGTCCCGCCGCCATCTCCCCACCACAGCGTGCGCTGGGGGAACGGGATCACGATGCCGGCCCCTGCGAAGCCGCTCACGATGGTGAGCATCACGATCGGGATGACGGCCGGGCCCAGGTCGACTCCGAGGATCGTGAGAGCGGTGACGAAGCCGATGAGCATAACCGTCGCGACCGACATGGAGGAGAAGCGTCGCAGGCTTCGACGCACGACCACTCTCGCCACCCGGGCGAGGATCAGCGTGAAGACGATGGTGATTCCCGCCCACAGGAAGTCGGTCGCCGTCCAATCGTCCGCGCCGACGAACTCCTCGATGTCGTCGGCTGATGGAACCTGCTGCCACCACATGGTGTCGTGCCCTCGATCGGTCTGGATGTCGTTCAGACGAGGTTACCGGACGACCGGCGACCGTGGACGGCCGTTGTCCTCCATCTTCCCCGATAGCGGAGGTCGACGGCCGGGAGCCGACTACTCCTCGATGCGAGGCCTCTTCCGCAGCTCCTTCGTCTTCGAACGGGCCCGCTTGTCGTCGGCCCGCCGGCGTTTGGCCGCACGGCTCGGCTTCGTCGGACGACGGGGCGGCGGGTCCGGCTTGAGCACCTCGCGGAGGCGATCGATCAGCCGGCGCCGTGCGATCTGACGGTTCCGCCACTGTGAACGGGTCTCGTCCACGATGATCGTGATCACGGGACCGTCGGCGAGGTGGCGCAGGGCCCGGGACCGCGTGCCGTCGTCGAAGGCGCGGGATGCCGCTACGTCGAAGCGGAGTTCGGCGCGCGTCGACGACCGGTTGGCGTGCTGGCCGCCGGGCCCTCCGGTCGGCGAGAACGTCCAGTGGAGCTCGTCCGCCGGGATCACGACGGTTTCGGATACGGGAAGGTCGTCCACGCCCACACCGTACCTTGTGATCGGCGCAGATTCACCGTGAAGAGGCTTGACGGATACCGTACAATTCCGAGTTCATGCGCGCGCAGAACGAAACATTCCTCGCCGAGGTGCTCCCCCCGGAGGATCGGGTCATCGAGGCCGTCGTTGCCCGATATCAAAGGGTCGCGCCGGCCGTCACGCGTTTCGCTCGAAGCATCGCCGGGAATGAGGAGCTTCGTGTTCGGCTCGGATCGCAGGCGTCGGCGTCGAAGGACGAGATCGTCATCGATCCCGGCGTGTTCCAGGCGGCGTATTCGAGAAGCGCACCGGTGACGCCCACCGAAGTGGCGTTGACGTCCGCTCTGCACGAGGCGATCCACCTCATCGCCACCGACCTCGACGAAGAGCGGCCGATCCCCGAGTCGTGGCTGGCGCACCATCGCTCGCTCGAGGACGACGGTGCCGAGGCCCCTCCCCTGGCAGAGCTCACGTCCTACGACTGGTCGGAGCCGGAAGCATCTATCGAGAACGAGCCGATCGAAGAGGACCTCCACGCCGACGGCCTCGTCGGGGCATCGACGGGGGCGGTCGCTCTCCTCGATGCACTCAACACGGTCGCCGGCCCTGCAGCGGAAGCGATGTTCCTCTCGATCGAAGACGCCCGCCAGGAACGCCGCCACCTCGCCCACTTCCCCGGAGCCCGTTCGGTCCTCTCCGACCTCTACCGGGCGGCCGTCCCCGGGGCATCCGCGAACGCCCGGCCGCTCGGGCAGTACGCCCTGGCTTGCTTCCTCATCGTCGGCGACTATTTCACGACGGATGATCTCCAGCGACGGGTCTCCCCGCACGTGGCGCTGGCCATCGGCGACGCGGAGCCGTTCCTCGCTCCCGTCGACGATCTCGACGATCCGTGGGCCGTCGGCGGCGTCGCCTTGCAACTCGTCGAAGTCGCCCGCATGCACGGTCTCCTGACGGAAGGGGCCGCATCGGACTCCGCCGTCGGCCGCAAGGGCGAGATGCAATCCGATCAGTCCGCCATCGCCGAGGGGGTCGACGCCGTACGCATCGTCACTCCGCCGCTCGCCGATCGCGAGCATTACGACGAGACGCGCCAGGCCGCACAATCGGTCTCCGCGGAGGAGGGACGTCACGGCGACGTGGATCAGGCGGGAGATCCCGCCGCGGATCAGCTGATGAAAGTGTCCACGGCGCCGACCGTGTACCTGCCTACGGGCCAGTCCGGGAAGCTCGTCGTCGGCGGCTTTCCCATGGAGTTCAGACGGTTCTCCGCGGAGGGGCGCGACCTGCTCACGAACGCCGCCCGAGAATGGGGCGTCGCCCAGCATCGTGTCTCCGGAGAGCTGTATCCCCTCTTCCTCGCCAATCAGCGACGCGGTCTGCGCACCGGCTTCGATGCGGGGGATCTCTCGCCCTACACGCCGCTGCTCCTCGGCGCCGGCCTGTACGAGCGGATGTTCGAGCGGAGGGATCTCCCGAATCGCCGTTCGTACGGGGTCAGCCTCCTCGTGGACGGCTCGGCTTCGATGCTTCAGCCCCGCGAGATGCGGGCCGGCCGCAAACGGCCGTGGGCGTTGGCGTCCGCCACGCTCGGAGCCTGGACGCTCGCCCGCCTCGCAGACGAGCTCCAGATCGAGTTCGAAGTCGCCATCTTCAACCGCGGGTTCGTCGCCGCCGTCGGCGACACGGAGCGGACGTTCACGGAACGCCGGGGACGGGCGACCGGGGCGCTGCGCCGCTCGCAGGGCGGTTCCGCCGAACGTCTCACACGCACGGTCAATCACTACATCGTCAAGTCCTTCTCCGATCGATGGCGCGCAGCCGAGGACGTGCTCGCCGGTCTCTTCTGGATGGCTGCGACGCCGCAGGACGCCGCCAAGGAAGCCAGGAAGGAGCCGGCAACGGCCCCCCCGATCTCCATGTTCGACAAGGCCGCCAACGTCGACGAGTTCAACCTCGCATACGCCGCTCAGCGGCTCGCCTCGCGCAACGTCTCGCATCGAATCCTCGTCGTCCTGGCGGACGGCATGACCCGCGGCTCGGTCGAGGCGCTCGCGGAAACCGTCGAATCGATCGAGCGCGGCGGGACCATGGTGCTCGGCATCGGCATCGGTGACGAGACGGTCCAGGCGGCCTACGGCCGCAACCGGGTCGTGGAGCGACCCGAAACACTTGCGACGGCCATGGTCGACGGCGTCCGATCCGCCCTCTTCCGCTCGATCGCCGACGAAGGTGGGGGCACGTGGTGGAGCCAAGCAGCAGAACCAACCGCTCAACTCATCAGTTAGGAGCATCCATGACGAAGACCGTCACGTTCGAAGACCCGACCGGGTTCGGTGAGCCGATCACGCTCATCAAGGGATCGGTGCCGGAAGATCTCCCCGATGCGAAGACGCGTCTCGATCACATCCCGGCACCGGACCCCTACTACGTCGATCTCGGGATGCTGTACCGTCTCGCCGCGCTCGAGCGGGTTCGGGAACGCCGCTTCACCGGGATCCCGCTCCATCTGGCTTTGCGCGGGCACATGGGGACCGGCAAGGACCATGATCTCGAACAGTTCGCCGCCCTCCTCGAGATTCCCTACTACCGGATCCCGCTGACCGGTGAGGTACGGGACATCACGCTCATCGGCTCGGTGAAGCTCCACGGCGACGGCAAAGGCGGCACGGAGAGCCGGTGGGAGGATGGAGACATCACCCGTGCGCTCCGGGGACCGGCCCTCGTGAATCTGTCGGAGCTGAACGCGGCGGGGGCCGAGACCCTCTTCGCCCTCCATGGCCTCCTCGACCGTCACCAGGCTCTCGAGTTGCCGACGGGCGAGCTCGTGAGGCTCCGGTCCGACGTGCGCATCTTCGGCACGCTCAACCCGACCGACCTTCGCGACTACGCCGGGACGCAGACGCTCAACAAGGCGTTCTCGGACAGGTGGATCATCTGGGAAAAGGAGTTCCCTGCAGAAGAAGAGCTCCGGACGATGATCGAACGGCGCCACCCGACGATGAAGCGCGAGGTAGTCGAGCTCATCTCGAAGCTCGCGGTCGAGCTGAACGAGTCGTTCACGTCCACCGACACCCGGACACGCGTTGAGACGCCGATGAGCCTGCGAACGGTCCTCGACCGGATCCCCGCAGGCCTCGACATGTACTCGGCCGCGGAGGATCCGCTTCGCCGGTCGTGGGAAGAGTTCGTGCTTCCGCACATCGACCCGTACGATCGTGATCATTACGAGACCGTATGGGCGGCGGTCGTCCGCCGCGGTCCGTCCGGCCCGCCGTTTTCCAAGTAGGAGGAAGCCATGCCGTCGTTCGACATCGTCTCGCAGGTCGACATGCAGGAAGTCCGTAACGCCGTCGATCAGGCGATGCGCGAGGTCGTCAATCGCTACGACTTCAAGGGCACCGACACGAAGATCACGCTCACCGACGAGGGCATCAGCATCGAATCCGCCTCCGACCACCGGGTCGAAGCGGCCATCGACGTCCTCAAGGGCAAGCTCGTGAAGCGGAAGGTGTCGCTCAAATCGATCTCCGGCGGGGAGATCAAGCCGGCGAGCGGCGGTCGCGCCCGGGCCGAGTTCACCCTCAACCAGGGCATCGCCCAGGACGACGCCAAGGAGCTGTCCAAGGCCATCCGGGACATGAAGCTGAAGGTCCAGGCGCAGATCCAGGGTGACCAGTTGCGCGTCCAGGCGAAGAAGCGCGACGACCTTCAGACCGTCATCGCGGAGATCAAGGCACTCGACTTCCGGGTCCCGCTCCAGTTCGTCAACTACCGGGACTGACGCCTTCGGCAGCGAACAGGTGACCGAACGCTTCGACGATGGTCGGGGCGATGAAGTTCGGTCTGAAGCCCTCCGTCGTCCACTCCCGGCCGCGCGAGATCCAGATGGTCCGCAACCCTGCGTCCCGGCCTCCCCCGATGTCCGACGTCGGGCTGTCCCCGGCCATCCACCCGCCATCGAGCGTCGCGCCCGCCGCCTCGGCGACCGCGGCGAAGATCCCCGGATCGGGCTTGCTCACACCGATTTCCTCCGACACACACACGCCGTCGACGTGGGAGAGCAGGCCGGCCGCAGCCATCTTCGGACGCTGCGCCCGCGAGCCGTTCGTGGCCACACCGATCTTCCATCCTCGTTCCCGCAGGCGCTCCAGGCCGTCTACGACCGCGCGATCGGGCACGAAGTAGCTCGGGATGTCCCGGTAGAACTCGTCGACGAGGTCCGCGGCCGCATCGCCGAGGTCGAAGCGCCGGACGGCGGCCGAGAAGAGCTCCGTTCGGGGGCGATCGCTGTCCAGGTCCGCTTCGATCAACCACGCCGCTCCCTCCGGTCCGAGGCCACGACGATCCGCCCAGGTCCGCGCCCATCGGGCGAACGCCGAGCGGCGGTCGACGAGCGTGTCGTCCAGGTCGAAGATGATGATCGGTGTCGGCTGCGAGATCCCCATCGGCCTCCCGGGTCGGCAGCGGGACACCCTACCCGCCGGAACACCAAGCCGGAACGGCCACCTCCGTGTTGCGAGTAGATTGACGCCATGTTCACTATCACCCCCATCGCATCGTCCATCCACGACCCGGAATCGGTCGAGCGGATCGTCGATGAGTACCGCGCCGCCTTCGCCACCGTCGGCGGGAGCCTCGACCCGACCGACGGACCGACGCTGCCGTTCATCCTCACCGGCGGAACCGAGGCACAGATCCTCGAACAGTGGAACGTCGAAGAGCCGCTGTTCCTGATCGCCCACCCGAACCAGAACTCGCTCCCGTCGTCCCTCGAAGCGCTCGCCCGCGTCGGACAGCTCGGCGGTCGGGGACGCATCCTCTACCTGAGCGGCCCGGACGACGTCGACGGTCTCGAACGACTCGCCGAGGCGGTCCACGACCTCGACGTGTACCGCCACATGCGAGAGAAGACGATCGGCGTCGTCGGCCCGCCGTCGGACTGGCTGGTCGCCTCGATGCCCGACCCCGAAACACTGAAGGCCGCATGGGGACCGACCGCGATCCCGATCGGACTCGACCGCCTCTACAAGGTCTACACGACCGACCCGGACGTGGAACCGCTCCCCGCCGGCGAGACGAGGGTCACGATCGGGGAGATCAACAAGGCGGAGGGCGTCTACCGCGGGTTGCAAGACCTCGTCGCAGGCGAGCACCTCGACGCGCTCAGCCTCCGTTGCTTCGACGTGATCAGCGACATCGACACCACCGGGTGTCTGGCTCTCGCCCGCCTCAACGACGAGGGGATCATCGCAGGGTGCGAGGGCGACCTGGTCAGCACCGTCACGATGATGTGGGTTCGTGAACTGCTCGGTGAGGTGGCGTGGATGGCCAATCCGTCGCGCGCGAACCCGGTGGAGGACACGCTCTGGCTGGCGCACTGCACGGTGCCGCCCAGCCTCATCTCCAACCTCCGGCTCGACACCCACTTCGAATCGGACCGAGGCGTCGGCATGCACGGCGAGTTCGCTCCCGGGCCGATCACGGTCATCCGCGTCGGCGGCAACGACATGGAGCGCATCTGGCTCGCAGAGGGTGAGATCCTCCACCCCGGTGACGAGCCCGATCTGTGCCGCACGCAGGTGGAGCTCGGTCTGGAAGAGGGCGCCGTCGCCGAGCTCCTCAGCGACCCGCTCGGGAACCACCTGGTGATGATCCGGGGCCACCATGCCGGACGGCTGTGGTCGTGGTGGGAGGCCATGGTCGCTCCCGCTCCGAGCGACCGCTAGGACCGGCGGATCCCTGCGACGGCTCCCGCCGTACCGGCGGGGTACGCTCGTGCCATGCCGTGGGATCCCGACCAGTATCTGAAGTTCGTCGATCACCGGACCCGTCCCGGGATCGAACTGCTCTCCCGCGTCCCCGACTTCGAGCCGCACACGATCGTCGATCTGGGCTGCGGCACGGGGAACCTCACCCGACTCCTCCAGGAGCGATGGCCCGACGCCGACATCGTCGGCATCGACTCGTCGACGGAGATGATCGATCGAGCCCAACGGGATCATCCGGACATGAGGTGGTCGGTCGCAGACGTCGCCTCCTGGGAACCGTCCGAGCCGATCGACCTCGTCTTCTCGAACGCGACGCTCCACTGGCTCGACGACCACGATCAGTTGTTCCCCCGCCTCCGCTCTCTTCTGTCGACCAACGGCGTGCTTGCCGTGCAGATGCCGGACAACTGGGCCGCGCCGACACATCGCATCCCCGCCGAGGTACTCGGCGATGGAACCTGGCCCGACGCGGCCCCTTCGGCGCTCCTCCGCGACCGTCTCGCCCGCCCCGCCGAGTACGCCCGGTGGGTCCAGCCGGCCGACGTCGATCTGTGGAGGACGACCTACTTTCAGCGCCTGAGCGGCGATGATCCCGTCTGGAACTGGGTGACGGGGTCGGTGCTGCGGCCGGTCCTCGCAGCACTCGACGACGCCGACAGGCGGCGGTTCTCGGATCTCTGCCGCGAGCGGTACCTCGAGGCGTACCCGCCCGACGGGGACGACTTCACGACGCTGCCCTTCTCGCGCCTGTTCATCGTCGCAGGCGCGCGCCCTCCCGGGTAACGGTTGATGGAACATCGATCAGGTCCGACCGCCCGTGTGTGAGCGGTCAACGATCATCGACGAGGCGGCGCGTGCGTGGGTGGGAGAAGCCGGCGCCGTTGGGGCGGCGAGTCCGGGTCGATGGCGAAGCCCCTCCCGTGGATGGCGACGTGGTGGTGGTACCAGCAGACGGTGGCGAGGTTCGCCGCGTCGGTCGCTCCCCCTTCCGACCACGGCGTCACGTGATGAACCTGGAGGCGATACCGGGAGGTGCACCCAGCGATCGTGCATCCCCCGTCCCGGGCGAGGACGAACCGCCGCAGCCGCGGAGGGATGACGCGCGTCCGGCGCCCCATGTCGAGCGGGACGCCGTCCGGAGCCCGGCCGGTGACCTCGACGACGCCGTCGCACAGGATCGCGTCGAGCGCGTCGAGTCCGATCCGGGGTCCCGCCTCGATCCACGCACCGGCCTCGCCGTTCGTGGGAGCCGCGTCCCGGGCGTCCATGAAGACCGTCAGGACCGGTGCGTGGCTCTCGATCGAGGCTCCGTCCGAGCCATGGAGCGCGTCGAGGCTCATCTGCCACAGGGCATCCGCCCGCCTGGTGGAGCGGGTCTCGCTTCGATCGTTGGGGAGCTCATCGGCCTTGTGGTCCAGAGCTTCGATCAGTGCCTGCCCGGCCGTCCCCGGGAGCTGCGCGTGGATCCGCCAGGACGACTCATCCAGGTTCGGCTGGGCGACAACGTAGCGACGGTCGAACGCCTCGCGCTCCCGGCGGCGCGTCAGCCGGTGTCGCCGGGAAACAACGCGAGCCAAGCCATCGACGCCGTAGCGCCAGCAGGTTTCGAGCAGATCGGAGTCGTCCTCCCCCGGCGCCGCCGCCCGGGCCGTGGCCCATGCCCGCTCGAACGTCACCGCCCCGTGACGGACCGCCCGCTCAACGTTGGGAAGCGTCTCCAGGCGGCGTGCCGTCGAAACCAGTTTCCTCGCCGTGTCCGAGGAGACGTCAAGACGACCGGCGACCCACTCGGCCAGGCTTCGGGCTCCGTCCGCAGTGTGGGTCTGGCGCCGGTCGATCTCGCCCAGCAGCACCATCTGCGCAGCGCGGATCCGGGCGATCGCAGCTTCCCCGTCGATCAGCTGTTGCTCGATCGCATCCGTCGTGACCCCGGTCGTCTTCATGCGATCAACGTATCACCCGGCTGTGACAGAAAAG
>JAOZRW010000163.1 GCA_029939995.1 Acidimicrobiia bacterium
CCCGGCCGCCCCCCACTCTGCGAACCCAGGGCTCGTAGGCGCACATAGGCGCGCTGCCTTCTTGCAGGACATCCCTCACAGATGTCGCGGGACATCCCTCACACCGGGCTGATGATCGGATGATCATCGGGTGCTATGAGCAGGGATGTGCCGATGAGCGTGCGACGGTTGATTGTGGAAGTGGATCTTGACGGCTTGAACGTGACCAAGTTCTGCCGTGAGCATGGGATCTCAACGTGGTTGTTCTATCAGTTACGGAAACGGTACGCCGCTGAGGGCGCCGCCGGACTCGAGGCGCGGTCACGGGCACCGAAGAACGTCGCGAACCGGACGCCGGAGTGGATCGAGCAAGAGATCGTCGATCTGCGCAAAGAACTCGACAACGACGGATTGGATGCGGGAGCAGCCACGATCCTGTTCCATCTCCAAGACCGGCTCGGCCCCGGGGTGACGCCCCCGTCAGAAGCGACGATCTGGCGGATCTTGACCCGCCGCGGGTTCATCACCCCGGAACCAGACAAGGCCCCCAAACACGCCTACCGCACCTTCGCGGCAGAGCGCGCCAACGAATGCTGGCAACTCGACGACATCACCTGGGAACTCTCCGACGCCTCCGAAGTCAAGATCATCACCCTCATCGATGACTGCACCAGGCTCTGTCCCGGTCTCAGCGCCACCGAAACCGTCAACGGAGACTCCGCATTCACAGCGTTCACGGCCGCAGCAGACCGGTGGGGATGGCCCGAACGGTTCCTCTCCGACAACGCCAAAGCCTACAAACACACCCTCGCCGCTGCCGTGGGAGCCCTCGGCGTCGACCACCGTCACGGACGCAGCCGCCACCCCCAAACCCAAGGCAAGGTCGAACGATTCCACCAGACCCTCCAGAAATGGCTCAGAGCGCAACCACCAGCCGCCACCCTCGAAGAGCTCCAAACCCAACTCGACGCGTTCTGCGACATCTACAACAACCAGCGGCCCCACCGCGCCATCGGCCGCAGAACACCCGCCGCCGTCTACGCCCAGACACCCAAGACCGGACCAGCCGACCGGCCGATCGGAACCCCCACCAGCATCCACCACGTCACCGTCCACAACGGCATCTGCCACGTCAACAAACGCTACTCAATCAGCATCGGCGCCCGCTACAACACCCAACAAGCCACCATCATCATCACCGGCACCTCCTGCCACATCTTCATCGCCGGCCGGCTCATCCGACACCTCCAACTCGACCCCACCCGCCGATACCAAAACCTCTACCATCGACCAGGACGACCATGAGGGATGCCCCGCGACAACCATGAGGGATGTCCCGCGACAACACAGCGCCCTATGTGCCGTCTCCGGCCCGCGGTTCGCCGGGCGCGTTGAACCGCGGGCCGGA
>JAOZRW010000003.1:0-50662 GCA_029939995.1 Acidimicrobiia bacterium
AAGCGACCCGAGACCGACGGCTACGCCGCGATCCAGATCGCATACAAAGAGATGAACACGAACCGGTCGAATCGCGCACAGGTCGGGCACTTCGCCAAGGCCGGTGTTGCGCCGCATCGCCACCTCGTCGAGCTCCGCGTCGACGATCCCGACCAGTACGAACTGGGACAGGAGATCACGATCGCCGACGTCCTCGAAGTCGGGCAGCGTGCAGACGCGACCGGCATCTCGAAGGGCAAGGGGTTCGCCGGCGTGATGAAGCGTCACGGCATGAAGGGCCAGGGCGCCAGTCACGGTGTCCACAAGGTCCACAGGGCCCCGGGCGCCATCGGCGCATGTGCGACGCCGGCCCGCGTGTTCAAAGGCAAGAGGATGCCGGGACGCATGGGTGGTGACCAGACGACCGTGCTGAACCTCGACGTCGTCCAGATCGATGCCGAACGCAACGTGCTGCTCCTCAAAGGCGCCGTCCCCGGTGCCAAAGGCTCCGTTGTCGTCGTGCGAGAGGCGGTGAAGAGTCGTGGCTGATCAACCGACTGCAGAGCTCTACACGGCGGACGGTGTGCGCACCGGCGACGTCGACCTCAATCCCGACATCTTCGGGATCGAACCGAACGTGGCCGTGATGCATCAGGTCGTCACCGCGCAACTCGCCGCGGCACGAGCCGGAACGCATTCGACGAAGACCAGGGCGGAAGTCAGCGGCGGCGGCAAGAAGCCGTGGCGGCAGAAGGGCCTCGGCCGTGCCCGACACGGATCGATCCGTTCACCCCAATGGATCGGCGGCGGCGTCGCCCACGGACCCAAGCCCCGCGACTACTCGCAGCGGACGCCCAAGAAGATGAAGCGCCTCGCACTGCGAAGCGCTCTCTCCGTACGGGCGGCAGAGGCTCAGATCAAGGTCGTCGAAGACTTCGGCGCCTGGGACGAGCCGAAGACGAAGAAGGCCACGGCGTTGCTCGCCGCGATGGGAGTCACCGGCAAGGTGCTCCTCCTCGCCGAGGACCACGAGACCGTCGCCATCAAGTCGTTCCGCAACATCGACGGCGTCATCGCCTCGAACCTGGGACAGGCCAACACCTACGACGTGCTCTGGGCCGAGACGGTCATCATGTCGAAGGGAACCCTGGACCTGGGCCAGAGCGTGCCGCGCGGCACCGAAGAGCATGCGGAACAGGCCGCAGGTCGCAAGCTGCAAGCTGCAAGCTCCGAGCCCGAATCCGACAGCTCCGAGGAGGTGGGCTCGTGAAGAACCCTCGAGACATCATCTTCGAACCGATCGTGTCTGAGAAGTCGTACGACCTGATCGAGGATGAGAACACGTACACGTTCGTCGTCGACTGGCGTGCGAACAAGACCGAGATCAAACAGGCCGTCTCGTCGATCTTCGACGTGAAGGTCGTCTCCGTGAACACGATGAACCGTAAGGGCAAGGTCAAGCGCACCGGCTACACGCTGGGGAAGCGCAAGAACACGAAACGTGCCCTCGTCAAGCTCGCCGACGGCGACAAGATCGACATCTTCGAGGTATAGCGACATGGGTGTAAAGAAACTCAAGCCAACCTCGCCGGGCCGCCGGTTCCAAACCGTCTCCGACTTCGAGACCATTACGAAGTCGAAGCCGGAGAAGAGCCTCCTGGCGAAAAAGAAACGATCCTCGGGTCGCAACTCATACGGCCGGATCACGTCGCGTCACCGCGGCGGAGGCCACAAGCAACGGTACCGGGTCATCGACTTCCGGCGCACGAAGGACGGGATCCCCGCCAAAGTCGCCGCGATCGAATACGACCCCAACCGGAACGCGCGCATCGCGCTCCTGCACTACGTCGACGGCGAGAAGCGATACATCCTCGCCCCCCTCAAGATCGAGGTCGGCGACATGTTGGAGTCGGGTTCCAAGGCCGACATCCGGCCCGGGAACGCCATGCCGTTGCGGAACATCCCGACCGGCTCGGTCGTGCACGCCGTCGAACTCCGCCCCGGTGGTGGAGCGAAGATGGGCCGATCCGCCGGTGCAGCGATCCAGCTCATGTCGAAGGAGGGCAAGTACGCACTCGTGCGTCTGCCGTCCGGAGAGATGCGCCAGGTCCTGCTCGACTGTCGGGCGACGATCGGCCAGGTGGGCAACACCGACGCCGATCTCGTCAAGATCGGCAAGGCGGGCCGGAGCCGCTGGAAGGGCAAGCGCCCTCAGTCCCGCGGCGTCGTCATGAACCCGGTCGACCACCCCCTCGGCGGTGGCGAAGGCCGGAGTTCCGGTGGACGCCACCCGGTGAGCCCGTGGGGCAAGCCCGAGGGGCGCACCCGCAAGAAGAACAAGGCCAGCGACAAGTACATCGTTCGCCGCCGAAGCAAGAAGGGTCGGAGGTAGATCATGGCGAGGAGCCTGAAGAAGGGGCCGTTCGTCGACGAACACCTCCTCCGCAAAGTCGAAGCGGCCAACGACCGCGGAGACAAGCGAGTAATCAAGACATGGAGCCGGCGGTCGACCGTCATCCCGGAGATGGTGAGCCTCACCATCGCCGTGCACGACGGCCGGAAGCACGTCCCGGTGTACATCAGCGAATCGATGGTCGGGCACAAGCTCGGCGAGTTCGCACCGACCCGGACGTTCCGGGGGCACCAGGCGAGCGAGAAAGCAGCGAGGAAGCGATGAAGGCCCACGCGAAAGCCAGACACGTCCGGCAGTCGCCCTACAAGGTGCGACGGGTGCTGGACCTCGTGCGGGGTCTCCCGGTCGATGAGGCACGCGTCATCCTGACGCACACGCCGCGTCGGGCGGCGGATCCCATCCTGAAATGCCTCGACTCGGCCGTCGCCAATGCCGAGCACAATCTCGCCGTCGATTCCGAAGAACTCGTCGTCGCTGAAGCGTTCGCCGATGAGGGCCCGACCCTCAAGCGCTGGCGTCCGCGAGCACGGGGTCGTGCAACGAGAATTCGCAAACGTACGAGCCACATCACAATCGTTGTCGCAGACACGGAGGAGGACGCCTAATGGGCCAGAAGATCCATCCCTACGGCCTGCGACTCGGCATCGTCACCGACTGGAAGTCCCGCTGGTACAGCGAGAAGGACTACGCCAAGCAGGTCCTCGAAGACCAGAAGATCCGGAAGTACCTGCGCGACGAACTGACGCGCGGCGCCGTCTCGAGGATCGACATCGAGCGGATCGGTGACAAGAAGGTTCAGATCGACATTCACACCGGACGCCCCGGCGTGGTCATCGGTCGAGGTGGCTCGGAGGCCGAACGGCTCCGGAGCGGTCTCGAGGACCTGACGGGTCGCAACGTCAAATTCAATGTCATCGAGGTCTCGAACCCCGAGCTCGATGCCACGCTGCTCGCACGCAGCGTCGCCGACCAGCTCGAGGGACGCGTCGCGTTCCGACGGGCGATGAAACGCACCGTCCAGACCGCGATGAAAGCGGGAGCCGAAGGCGTCCGCGTCCAGGCGCAAGGTCGCCTCGGCGGAGCCGACATGGGGCGCCGCGAGTGGTACCTCGAAGGTCGCGTTCCGCTGCACACGCTGCGCGCCGACATCGACTTCGGTCGGGCAACGGCCCGTACGACGGTCGGTGCCATCGGCATCAAAGTGTGGGTGTACCGCGGAGACCTGCTCACCAGTGCAACGGCTCGCAACGAGAAGATCGCTGCGGAAGCCCGACTCGCTGCAGGCGGACCGTCGAAGCGCCGGCGGCGCTCGGCACGGTCCCGTGCAGAGGCGGCCGCAGGCGACACCGGCGGCAAGCGCCTCATCGAAGCCGGTGGCGGCAAGCGCGTCGTCGAAGCCGGCGGAGGGAAGAAGGGCGGCAAGCGTCTGATCGAAGCCGGTGGTGGAAGAAGGAAGCCCACGACGAGCGACGCGGCTGCCGAATTCGCCGAGGCCCGCGCGGCCACAGAAGAGGTCGCTGAAGAAGCGGTCGTCGCCGCAGACGCCGCGGCAGCGGAAGCGGTCGAAGAAGCGGTCGTCGCCGACGTCGTCGCCGCCGAAGCAGCGGTCGAAGCGGTCGACGCCGAGATCATCGCCGAGGTCGCGGTCGAAGAAGCGATCGTGGCGGAAGCCGTCGCTGAAGAGACCGGCGCCGAAGACGACATCGTCGAAGCCGTGGTCGCGGAAGAGGCGGCCGAAGAGGCCGTGACCGAAGCGGTCGTGGCGGAAGCCGTCGCCGAGGTGGCCGAAGAAGTCGCCGACGCTGCGGACGAAGCCGCCGTCGAGGCCGTCGTCGAAGCCGCCGAAACGGAGGCCGTTGCCGAAGCGGTCACTGAGACGCTCGACGAGATAGCCGAAGTGGAGGAGACCCCCACGGTCGAAACCACTGAGGTCGTAGAGACTCAGAAGGTCGACGAAGAGGACGGCACCAGCGATGCCTCCGATCAGGAAGAGGAGGCGTAACGCATGTTGATGCCGAAACGCACGAAGTACCGGAAGGTCCAGAAGGGCCGCATGACCGGAAAAGCGAAGGCCGGGGCGAAAGTCACGTTCGGCGAGTACGGCCTCCAGGCTCAGGAGCCCGGTTGGATCACGGCTCGCCAGATCGAGGCCGCTCGTATCGCCATGACGAGGAAGATCAAGCGAGGCGGGAAGGTCTGGATCACGATCTTCCCGGACAAGCCGATCACGGAGAAACCGGCGGAGACCCGCATGGGCTCGGGGAAGGGCAACCCTGAGTACTGGGTCGCCGTTGTGAAGCCGGGCAGGGTCATGTTCGAGATGGCCGGCGTCGACGAGGAGCTCGCGCGTGAAGCCATGCGCCTCGCCGCGCACAAGCTGCCGATCAGAACCAAATTCGTGGGGCGGGAGGACGTATGAAGACCGCCGACTTGCAGAGTCTGACGTACACCGAGCTGCAGGAGCAGCTCGACGCCGGGAAAGAGGAGCTCTTCAACCTCCGGTTCCAGGTCGTCACGAATCAGCTCGACAACACAGCACGGATCAAGCAGGTGCGGCATCAGATCGCTCGCATCAAGACGGCGATGCGCCAGCAGGAGATCGCCGCATGGGAATCACAGCAGGAGGAGGCGTAGATGGAACGGGGACGCCGCAAGACACGCGTCGGGGTCGTCGTTTCGGACGCCAGGGACAAGACGGTCACCGTCGAGGTCCGGGACTCAAAACGTCACCCCAAGTATGGAAAGACCGTGCCGGTGAGGAATCGATTCCACGCCCACGATGAGACGAACGACGCCCACGTCGGAGACACCGTGCGGATCGTAGAGACCCGCCCGCTGTCGAAGTCGAAGCACTGGCGCGTCGACGAGATCGTGGAGCGTGCCAGATGATCCAGCAGGAATCCAGGCTCAAGGTCGCCGACAACACCGGCGCCAAAGAGGTTCTGGTCATCCGCGTTCTCGGTGGATCCGGGAGGCGGTACGGGAGCCTCGGCGATACCGTCGTGGCAACGGTGAAGGACGCCACACCCGGCGGAACCGTCAAGAAGGGTGAGGTCGTCAAAGCCGTGGTCGTGCGGACCAAGAAGGAGAACCGTCGATCCGACGGGACCTACATCCGCTTCGATGACAACGCCTGCGTGATCATCAACGACCAGCAGCAGCCCCGCGGAACCCGGATCTTCGGACCCGTCGGACGCGAGTTGCGCGACAAGAAGTTCATGCGGATCGTTTCGCTGGCACCGGAGGTGCTGTGATGAAACTGAAGAAGGGTGACACCGTGATGGTCATCACCGGCAAGGATGCCGGCACCGAGAGCAAGATCGCCAAGGTCTTCCCCTCGCGTAACAGGATCATCGTCGAAGGCGTCGCCACAGCGAAACGCTCTCAGCGAGCGACCGGCCAGACCATGCAGGGCGGCATCATCGACAAGGACATGCCTATCGATGCATCCAATGTCATGATCGTCTGCACCGACTGCGGGCCGACTCGCATCGGCGCGAAGTTCGACGACGAAGGCCGCAAGTACCGCGCCTGCCGGAAGTGTGGAGGTGAGCTCTGATGGCTCCCCGACTCAAAGAGAAGTACGACGACGAGATCGCATCGCAGCTCAAAGAAGACCTCGGTCTCGAGAACGCGATGCAGGTCCCACGTCTGCTGAAGATCGTGGTGAACATGGGCGTCGGCGACGCCGCCCAGGACGCGAAGCTCATGGACGCTGCAGTCGAGGACCTACGGGTCATCACCGGGCAGCAGCCCAAGGTGATGCTGGCACGCAAGTCGATCTCGAACTTCAAGCTCCGTGAAGGCGTTCCGGTTGGAGCGTCGGTGACGCTGCGCGGTGCCCGGATGTGGGAGTTCCTCGACCGCCTCATCGCCACAGCGATTCCGCGCATCAGGGACTTCCGTGGCCTGAATCCGAACGGTTTCGACGGTCGCGGCAACTACAACTTCGGCGTGACGGAGCAGCTGATCTTCCCCGAGATCGACTACGACAAGGTTTCAACGGTTCGTGGCATGGACATCGCGTTCGTGACCACGGCCGCAAACGACGAGCAAGGCAGGGCGTTACTCGATGCATTCGGGTTCCCGTTCCGCCGTCAACAGGCAGGTGTGTGATGGCGAAAACATCGAAAGTCGTCAAGAACAACAAACGGAGGGTGATCGTCGATCGGTACGCCGAGCGTCGGGCCGAGTTGGTCAAAGTGATCAAAGACCCGGAAGCCTCCTACGAAGACAAACGTGAGGCGTATCAGAAGATCGCGAAGATGCCGCGCGACGCCAGCGCGACCCGCTACCGCAACCGGTGCGGCGTCACCGGTCGCCCGCGCGGCTACTTCCGGAAGTTCGGCATGTCGCGGTCGTCGTTGCGGGAACTCGCCCATGAGGGTGAGCTCCCCGGTGTGAGAAAGGCTTCGTGGTAACCATGCAGTCTGATCCAATCGCCGACATGCTCACCCGGATCCGCAACGCCAACACGGCGCTGCATCCGGAGACGACGATGCCGTCGTCGAAGCTGAAAGAAGAGATCGCCCGCATCCTCTCGGAAGAGGGGTTCATCGACGGGTACAAGGTCGACGACGCTCGCGTCGGGAAGGAACTCACCGTTCGGCTCCGCTACGGGAACGACCGCCAGCCGATCCTCGGCGGGCTCGTGCGAATCTCGAAGCCCGGTCGTCGCGTCTACAAGGGTGCATCCGACGTGCCCCGTGTTCGCGGTGGCATCGGCGTTGCGATCGTCTCGACGTCCGACGGTGTGATGACCGACCGCGAGGCCAGGCGCCGCAAGGTCGGTGGCGAAGTTCTCTGCGAGGTGTGGTGACATGAGTCGCATCGGAAACGCGCCGATCGAGATGCCGTCCGGCGTCGAGGCGTCGATCGACGGGGACACCGTCACGGTGAAGGGCCCGAAAGGGACCCTGACCCAGGTGATCGACCCGCGGATCGGTATCTCGATCGAAGACGGCGTCATCACCGTCGCACGAGACAACGACGAGCGAGAGGCCCGTGCGCTGCACGGCCTGACCAGGGCGCTGCTCGCCAACATGGTCGTCGGCGTCTCCGCCGGCTACACGAAGGAGCTGCAGGCCGTCGGCGTCGGCTACCGCGCCGCGCTGAAGGGCAGCACGCTCGAACTGCAGGTCGGGTTCTCGCACCCGGTGTCGATCGAGGCGCCGGAGGGGATCACGTTCGAAGTTCCCGAGCAGACGAAGATCATCGTCAGCGGGATCGACAAGCAACTCGTCGGCCAGGTCGCGGCGAACATCCGCCGCGTCCGCCCGCCCGAGCCGTACAAGGGCAAGGGCATCCGCTACGTCGATGAGCACGTACGCCGCAAGGCCGGGAAGGCAGGGGTGGCCTGATGAGAGGCTCACGCACAGACGCTCGGCGACATCGCCACTTCCGGGTTCGCAAGAAGGTGCACGGCACCGCCACTCGACCCCGGCTCGCGGTGTTCCGCAGCAACCGATACATCTACGCACAGATCATCGACGACGACAAGGGTGTCACGGTGGCTTCGGCCTCGTCCCGCGAGGCAGGACTCGCCGGCAAGACGCTCACCGTCGAGACCGCGACCGAGGTCGGGAAGCTCATCGGCGCCCGTGCCAAGGATGCAGGAATCGACGAGGTCGTCTTCGACCGGGGTGGGTTCGCCTACCACGGGCGCGTCAAGGCGCTGGCCGACGGAGCCCGCACCGCCGGGCTGGAGTTCTAGGAGCGCTATGACGAACCGAGACAACAGCAATCGCAGAGACCGCAGGGATCGCCGGGACCGCCGGGAACGCCGCGAGCCGGAGTTCGACGAGCGCGTCATCGCGATCAACCGCGTCGCCAAGGTCGTCAAGGGTGGACGCCGGTTCTCCTTCACCGCCCTCGTCACCGTCGGGAACGGCAAGGGCAAGGTCGGCATCGGATACGGCAAGGCCAAGGAAGTCCCCATGGCCATCCAGAAGGGCATGGAGATCGCACGGAAGAACATGTTCGACGTGCCGATGGCCGGTCAGACGATCATCCACAAGGTGATCGGCGTGCAGAGCGCCTCACGCGTCCTGCTGAAGCCGGCCGCACCCGGTACCGGGGTCATCGCCGGCGGCGCCGTCCGTCAGATCCTCGAAGCCGCAGGCATCAAGGACGTCCTCGCGAAGTCGCTCGGGTCACCGACCCACGTGAACGTGGCGAAGGCGACCGTGAACGCGCTCCAGTCCCAATCGCGGCCCGACGAGGTGGCGAAGGCACGGGGCAAGAAGGCGGAGGAACTGTTCCCGCCGGCGCTGCTCGCCGCCTACCGGTCGGCCGAACTGATGAAGACCCAGGCAGGTTCGTGATGGCCGAGACGTTGAAGATCACACTGGTGCGTAGCACGATCGGCGAGAAGCCGAAGGTGCGCGCGACCGTTGAGAGCCTCGGGCTTCGCAAGATCAATCACTCGGTCGAGCGGCCCGATACGCCGGATGTGCGTGGCATGGTGTTCCGTGCGAAGCATCTCCTCGAAGTGGAGGAAATCGGATGAAACTCCATCATCTCCGACCCGCAGAGGGGTCGAAGAAGCGCAAGATCCGCGTCGGACGCGGTGAGGGCGGTCGACGTGGGAAGACCGCCGGACGCGGCACGAAGGGTCTGAAGGCCCGGAGCAAGGTGCGTCGCGGTTTCGAGGGCGGTCAGATGCCGCTGCAGCGGCGGATGCCGAAGCTGCGCGGATTCCGCAACCCGAACCGTGTCGAGTACACGGTCGTGAACGTCGAGCGTCTCAACGACTTCGACGCGGGGAGCACGATCACCGTCGAGGACCTGCGGAACCGGGGTCTCGTGAAGCATCGCGGCAAGATCAAGGTTCTCGGCGAGGGCGACCTCGATCGGGCGCTGACGGTCAAGGCCCACGCTTTCAGCCTCGGAGCCGTCGAGAAGATCAAGGCCGCGGGAGGCACCGTGGAGGTCGTCGAGGACTAGTCGTCTCGACCACTACTACCGTGCCAATCACCGGCAAGAGGAGCATTCGAACCACATGCTGACCGCCTTCAGGAACGCGTTCCGGATCCACGATCTGAGGAACAAGATCCTCTTCACGCTGTTCATCTTCGTTCTCTACCGGCTCGGGACGACCGTCCCGGTGCCCGGAGTGGACCTGGGTGCGATCAAGGAGTTCACCGACCGATCCGTCGACTCGGGGTTCGTCGGTCTGTTGAACCTGTTCTCCGGCGGCGCGTTGACGCGCCTGTCGGTGTTCGCTCTGGGGATCATGCCGTACATCACGGCGTCGATCATCCTTCAGCTTCTCGCCGTCGTGATCCCGAAACTGCAGGCGCTGCAGGAGGAGGGGGAGACGGGGCAGAAGGTCATCACCCAGTGGACACGGTACCTGACCGTTATCCTGGCGCTCCTCCAGTCGACCGGTTTCTCGTTCCTCTTCCACTCCGGACAGCTGACCGGCGGCATCGACCTGATCCCGGACTACACGCCCCGCAACGTCATCATCATCGTGGTGACGATGACGGCCGGCACGGCGCTGCTCATGTGGTTCGGCGAGCTGATCACCCAGCGAGGCGTCGGCAACGGCATGTCGCTGCTGATCTTCGTGTCGATCATCTCGCAGATCCCGTCCCAGCTGGTGATCCTCAACGCCAACTCGCAGACGTACCAGTTCATCGTCATCGTCGCCGTGATGATCGCGTTGACGGTCGGGATCATCTTCATCGAGCAGGGACAGCGGCGGATCCCCGTCCAGTTCTCCAAACGCGTCCGCGGCCGCAAGGTCATGGGCGGCCAGTCCACCTACATCCCGCTGAAGGTCAACATGGCCGGTGTGATCCCCGTCATCTTCGCGACGTCGATCATGTACTTCCCGGCGCTGATCGCATCGATCCTGCCGCCGACCGGTTGGGGTGCCACCGTGCGGAACTGGATCGACAACAACCTGCTGTCGTCCAGCGGCGGCGGGTTCTCCCCGAGCCTCTGGTACATCTTCGTGCTTGCGCTGCTCGTGGTGTTCTTCACCTACTTCTACACGGCGATCCAGTTCGACCCGGAACGTCAGGCGGACATGATCCAGCGCCAGGGCGGGTTCATCCCCGGGATCCGTCCCGGACGGGCGACGGTGAACTACCTGCAGCACGTGCTGAGTCGGATCACGCTTCCGGGTGCCATGTACCTGGCCGTCGTGACGGTCCTGCCGTCCATCCTCGGGTGGGTCTGGGGCGTTCCGGTCGGCTTGTCCGGCGTGTCGATCATCATCGTGGCCGGTGTGGCGCTCGAGACGATGAAGCAAGTCGAATCGCAGTTGATGATGCGGAACTACGAAGGATTCCTCTCCTGATAGGGGGATCCTGTGCGACGTTGCGGGGACGAAACACCGGGCCGCGGGCATGATTCGCCGTTTCGGCTGAGGGCCAACCTGCAACCGGTAACCTGGTCGGCACACGCACTCAGGAGCGACTGATGGGAAGACGGATCCTGTTCATCGGGCCCCCCGGGGTCGGGAAGGGCACTCAGGCGAAGCGACTGGTCGACGCGCTCGGCATCCCTCACGTCGCGAGCGGCGACATGCTGCGGGAAGCCGTGGCGAACGACACGGAACTCGGGAGAGAGGCCCGTCGGTACATGGAAGCGGGCGAACTCGTTCCGGACAAGCTCGTGATCTCGATGATCGAGTCGCGACTCCGGGAACAGGACGCTTACTGCGGCTACGTCCTCGACGGTTTCCCGCGCAACGTCCGCCAGGCCGAAGCGCTCACCAAGACGCTCGGCGACGAGGCGATCGAAGTCGTCCTCGTGCTGGATGTTGACGAAGAGGAGATCGTCGAACGCCTTCTGAAACGCGCTGCGATCGAGGGCCGGTCCGACGACGACGAACCCACGATCCGCCACCGGCTCGAGGTCTTCCGCACGGAGACCGAGCCCCTGATCGGCTACTACGCCGACAGGGTCCAGCGAGTCGACGGCGTCGGCACGATCGACCAGGTGTTCTGCCGCGTCGTCAGCGGGATGATCTGCTGATGGCCGGAGCAGGCGTCATCACCAGGAAGAAGCCGGAAGACTTCGAGAAGATGGTGATCGCCGGACAGTGCGTCGCCGCCATGCATCAAGCGGTCCGGGACGCGGCTGCTCCGGGTGTCACCACGCTCGAACTCGACGCGGTCGCGGCCGAGGTGGTTCGTGAGCGAGGGTGCAGGCCGTCGTTCCTCGGCTACCACGGGTTCCCCGGCACGATCTGCGCCTCACCCAACTCGGCGATCGTGCACGGCATCCCGGGCGGCTACACGCTCCGCAACGGCGACATCATCTCGATCGACGCCGGAGCGATCTACGAAGGATGGCACGGGGACGCGGCGTTCACCATGGCGATCGGAGACATCCCCGACGACGTGCAGCGATTGCTCGACGTCACCGAAGAAGCGTTGTGGAACGGCTTGCGCCAGGCGCGGCACGGGAATCGACTGGGAGACATCGGGCACGCCATCGAAGCGACGGCCGAGCCCGACGGGTTCGGTGTCGTGCGCGAGTACATCGGGCACGGGATCGGGCGACAGATGCACGAAGCGCCGAACGTCCCGAACTACGGGACGCCGGGGAAGGGGCTCAAGCTCAAGACCGGTATGGCGATCGCGATCGAACCGATGTTCAACATGGGAACGGCCGAGACGGTGGCCCTCGAAGACGGATGGACGGTCGTCACCGCAGACGGCTCTCTCTCCGCTCACTTCGAGCACACGGTGCTGCTGACCGAGGAAGGGCCGCTCGTATCGACGCTCCCGGAGCCGCTTCTGCTCTGAGCCCCACACCGGAGCGTTCTTCCCTTGTCGCGTCCCCATGTTCGGCGTATGTTCGCGAAGAAGCGATAAGGATCCGGCCGATCAGGCCGATAGAGAGATACGGTTGCGAACCGTTGACAAGGAGCGATGATGAAGTTGAAGACACTGGTGATGCTCTTCGCCGTGCTCGCTTTGATGGCTTCCGCGTGCGGCGCGGCGGCGGACAAGATCTCTGAGAAGGCCGTCGAGAGCGCGGCCGAGAAAGCCATCGAGGAAGCATCCGGAGGCCAGGCCAACGTCGATATCTCCGGATCGGAGGACGCTCCGACCATCAAGGTCGAAACGGAAGAGGGGTCTGTGGCGTTCGGGGCCGGTGTCGACATGCCGGAGGAGATCACGATCCCGGTGCCCGACGGAGGGACCGTCCAGTCGGCGATGAGCTTCGACGACGGGTCGGCGCAAGCATCCGTCGCATACGACCGGGATCGCTACGACGAACTGGTCTCGTTCTACGAGGACTGGGTGGCCGGCAACGGCGGCGATTCTTGGCAGAAGCAGACGCAATCGATGGAGACCGGCGACGACACGATCCGGCAGACCTACTGGTTCGACGACGAGTCCGGCGCCGCGATCGGTGTGATGGACTGCGCCGCGTTCGGATCGGCCGGCGATGGTCTCGATGCCGCCTGTGTGTCGATCAGCCAGGGTGGTGCGTGAGCCGGGAAGGGTAATCTGGCCGTTCGTGGAGTCCTCAACATGGAGTGTGACGATGAGTAGAACAATGAAGACGATGGTGGCTTTGCTCGCGGTACTCGCCCTCGTGGCGTCCGCGTGCGGTGCGGCGGCCGACAAGATCTCGGAAGAGGCCGCTCAGAAGGCCGCCGAGAAGCTGATCGAAGCGAGCTCGGATGGTGACGTCAGCGTCGATATCTCCGGTGATGGAGACGACGCGACGGTGAAGGTGGAAACCGAGGACGGGTCGATGTCATTCGGGGCCGGATCGGAGATGCCGGAGGGTCTCGAGATTCCCGTGCCGGACGGCGGGGTCGTGCAGACTTCGTTCTCGGGTAGCGACGGCATCATGGTGTCGATCGTCTACGACGGGGATCGCTACGAGGAGATCGTCGCTTTCTACGATGACTGGACGGCAGGCTCCGGCGACGACTGGCAGAAACAGACGCTGGACATGAGCAGCGACGGGGAGACGTACCGCAACACGGTGTGGGTGGTCGACGGCAGCGACGACGTCATCAACGTCGGGGACTGCACTGCCGTGGGCTCGGATGACATGGAGCCGAACTCCGTCTGCCTGACCGTGGGCCAGGGCTGACCCCGAGTTCTCCGACGCCCGGCGAACCACGGGCGGCAAGACCCTATACGCACCTGCGAGCCCAGGGCTCGCAGGTGCGTATCACGTGGGGGCGTGCATCTCGCCGATGAGGAGGGCGACCTGGAGTTCGAGGCGGCGTGTGGCGTCGGTTGAGAACGGGCCGACCAGGCGCTCGAGCTGGGTCGCACGATTGCGGATGGTGTTGTAGTGGTAGTGCTGGATCCGGGCGGTTTCGGCCACGTTCAGGTTGGTCTCGAGGAGAACCTCGAGCGTCCGGCGCAGCTCCGCCCGGTCTCCCGACGGTTCGTACAGCTCTCCGAGTGCCTCGCGAGCGAACGTCTGGAGGACACCGGCGTCGACTTCGGAGAGCAGCCGGAAGACGCCGAGATCCGTGAACCGCGTGACTCCTCCCGGTCCCCTCACGACGTTCGCGACCCTGGTCGCCGTACGGGCCTGCTCCCACCCCTTCCAGAGGCCCGACGAGTCGTCGACCTCTGCCGAGATCCCCACGGACCAGGTTCGCCGCACGAGGCGGGCCATCGCCTCATCGGCGGCCTCGACCGCGGTCGTCTCCGGGTCGCCGGCGGCGGAGCCGCCGCTGCCGACGATCGCCACGACCTCGCCGTTGACGATCGCATGCGGGGCGTGCAGCCCCCTGGCCTTCAGCGACCATCCGAGTGCATCTCTCGCTCGCTCGAGGTAGGGGGTGGCGTCGAGCGTGACGGGTTTCAGGTTCACCACGACGGACGGATACGAGATGTTCCAATCGAGCGCCTGGCAGCGTCGCCTCACGTCCCGGTCGTCGAGCCGGCTCTCGAGGAGTTGCTCGAGGAACTCGGCTCGAAACTGTCGATCCACCGACGCGACGGCGATCTCGCGAGACGCGGCGAGCGCCATGATCTGTGCGCTCGTCGGGACGAGACCGGGGAAGAAGCTCGCGATCGGTCCCTGCTTCGGGAACACGTAGAGATGGCCGACGTAGGTTGATCCGAAGACGATCGGCGCCGCAGCCGCTCCTTCGAAACGGCGCCCGGCGGGTGGATTCCCGATCTCGTCGAGGACGCCGTCGTTGCTCGCGTGGTGGGCCAGTACGTCGTTGCCCGGTCCCAGAACCACCACCTCGCACCCCGTGAGATCGGCGAGCCGCGCCGCGACCTCGACCGGTCCGCCGCCCGCCAGCGCAACTCTCATGAGCTCCTGCTCTCGGTCGCTCTTTCGGTGAAGGCCGCCGAGCAGCAACGAGCCTCTGGCCCGGTACACGTCTGCGATGAGGTCGTCGAACGAGACGGCGGCGGGAAGCGACAGGATGGGGAGCCCCCGGCGGCGGGCAGCGTCCAAGGCGTCGGCGCCTATCTCGTTGATGTAGGGGCCGAGCTTGACCCCGAAGCCCGCGAGGTCGAGATCGGCCAACTCCTCGATGAGCGCGGCCAGGTCGCGATTCCCGGCGGCGAGCGAGTAGCCCACGGTGATCAGCAGCTCGCGGCTCTTGACCCACGGTGTGATGCTCGGATTCTCCATGATGTTGACCGACGAGACGATGCCGTCGAGACCGGATGCGCCGGCCAGGACCTCCGTTCCCTGGAAGCCGGGGGTCGCCAACACGTCCCGGAGGGTGAGCTGCTCGCCGCGGTAGGAACTTGCCATTGAATCACCGATCGTCATGGCAACTGATGCTAGTGCTATCGGGGTGCGGTTCCCGTACTCTGATACCGAAGTTCGGTCTGTCGCTACAGGAGGCGAATTCATGCCTGTTGAGGTACGCAAGGTTGTGCTCGAGAGCGTCAGTGACGCATCCGGATTGGCCGCACTGATCGACGAAGGGGCGTTCGAGGCCGACGGCGTTGTCGCCGTCGTCGGCAAGACCGAGGGAAACGGCGGGGTCAACGACTTCACCAGGATCCTCGCCGACCAGGCGTTCCGGAAGGTGCTCATGGAGAAGGGCACCCGGCCCCAGGACGAGGTCGATGCCATCCCCATGGTGTGGTCCGGCGGAACGGACGGCATCCTCTGTCCGCACGCCACCATCTTCGCCAACGTCGAGGGTGACGGTGAGGCATCCGACGAGCCCCGTCTCGCCGTCGGGTACGCGATGAGCGACGTCATCCTCCCCGAGGACATCGGCCGTCCCGCCATGGTCGCCAAGGTCGCCGAAGGTGTTCACCGCGCGATGCGCGCCGCAGGCATCGAAGACCCCGCGGACGTTCACTACGTTCAGACGAAGACGCCGCTGCTCGTCATGGACACCATCAACGACGCGAAGTCCCGGGGGCACACCGTGTACACCGAGGATCCGCTCGAGTCGATGAACGTGTCGAACGGGACGTCGGGTCTCGGCATCGCCGTCGCCCTCGGTGAGATCGAGATGCCGACCGCCGAGCAGATCGGACACGATCTCAGCCTCTACTCGTCCGTCGCCTCCTGCTCGTCCGGTGTCGAACTGGACCGGGCACAGACGGTCGTCGTCGGAAACGTTCGCGGAGCCGGCGGCCGCTACCGGATCGGACACGACGTGATGAACGACGCTCTCGACGTCGAAGGCGTGTACCGGGCGATCCGCTCGGCCGGTCTCGACCTGCCCGAGTGCGCCCGCGCCGACGATCTCAACGGCAAGCTCGTCAACGTCTTCGTCAAGTGCGAAGCGGATCCGACGTCGCGCCTGCGCGGTCGGAGGCAGGTGGCGTTGGACGACTCCGACGTCCACCACCATCGTCACATCAAAGCCGCCGTCGGCGGCGTCGTGGCCTGCGCCATCAACGATCCCGCAGCGTTCGTCTCCGTCGCTGCGATCCATCAGGGCCCGTCCGGTGGCGGTCCCGTCGCCGCGATCGTGGATCTCGGCTGAGAGGCATGACCGCACGAGCGGTTGCAACTCGTCCCGCGCCGGCACCCGTCCGGGTGCCGGCGGTGGCGAGTACCGCCATCGAGGACATTCTGAGAGGGACACCTCTCCCGGCGACCGTGCTGGGAACATCCAGTCACGCCGCCTGGCTCCTCGCCGGTGATCGCGTCGTCGTCGTCACGACGCGTGACGCAACCCGCCTCCCGAACGGCGTCGAGATCGCCGAAGCGGGAGGATCCCGTCCGTTCGACCCGATCCGGCACGGCTCGCATGCGGTCATCGGAAGCGATCGAATCCGGATCGGAGACCTCGAGATCGACGTCGCCCGATGGTGGGATCCCCGACCGGTCCTCGCCCCGGTGGCGCGCGAAGTTGCGCGTGCCGCACTCCGGGGGCTGCCGTCGACGGTGAACGGGGTCGATCACTGCGTGATCGGGCACGCACTGGCGACCCGATCGCCGATCGGACTCATCGAAGCCGTCGGGCGACTCCTCGGCAGAGGACCGGGGCTGACGCCCGAGGCCGACGACTACGTCGCAGGAGCGCTCGCAGCGACACGCATCGTCGGAGAGGCGATGGATCGTCGCGAATCGATCGAGATGCTCGACGCGGCCGCTCCCACCATCCGCAGCGTCGCCGACGATCGGACCACGACGTTCTCCGCCGCTCTCGTCGGCCATGCCGTACGCGGACAGGTCGCCGCGCCCGCCTCCGCACTGCTCCGGGCCATCGCCGGCCGGGGGGACGTCGCGACCGCTCACCGCAAGGTGCTGGAGATCGGCCACACCTCCGGGCCCGCACTCGCCGCCGGGATGGTGCTCGGCACCCGTTCACTCATCGAGGAAGTCGTTTCAACGGAGGTACTACATGATCTCGCGAGTTGAGGTCCATCGAGGCCGCTACCACGATTCGGTCCGGTTGATGCAGGCGAGCAAGGCGCTCCAGGAGGTGCCGGGAGTCACCGACGCGCTCGTCGCGATGGCAACCGAACTGAACCTGAGCCTCCTCGCCGACATGGAATTCGACATGGATGAGGTCGCCGGCATCGGCCCCAACGATCTCCTCCTCGCCATCCGGGCAGAGACGGAAGAGGCCATCGAGGCGGCTCACCGGGCGCTCGACGAGGCGCTCACTCCGAAGGTCGTGCCCAGCGGCGGCCTCGACGGTCCCGACCCGAAGACGATCGGAACCGCGGCCCGGCTCAACGGAGCCAACGTAGCGCTGCTGTCGGTCCCCGGCGAGCATGCGTTCGTCGAGGCGATGGAGGCGCTCCAGGACGGCCTCCACGTCATGATCTTCAGCGACAACGTCCCGATCGAACAGGAGATCACCCTCAAGGAGTACGGCGTGTCGCGCGACCTGCTCGTCATGGGGCCCGACTGCGGAACGACGATCGTCAACGGCCTCGGCCTCGGATTCGCCAACGCCGTGCAACCGGGACCGGTGAGCATGGTCGGTGCATCCGGGACGGGGATCCAGGAGATGTGCGCCCTCCTCGACGACGCCGGCGTCGGCGTGAAGCACGCCCTCGGAACCGGGAGCCACGACCTGTCGGAGGACGTCGGCGCCTCCTCGACGTTGCAGGCGCTCGAAGCCCTCGACGCCGACCCCGAAACCGAACTGATCGTCGTCATCTCGAAGCCGCCGGCGGCGGCGGTCGCAGACAAGGTCCGGCGCGTCGCCTCAGAATGCGCCACCCCGGTCGTGATCACCTTCATGGGGGAGACCACGCTCGAAGAGGGCGCCGGTGAGGTGCTCGACGCGCTCGGCAAGCCGCGACCCGACTACGGGTCCTGGGAAGCGCCGGAGCGAGAGCACCGGCCCGGATCGGTGCGCGGGCTCTTCTCGGGCGGGACGCTCCGCTCGGAGGCGCGGCACGTAGCCATGCCCTACCTCGGCCCCATCGGAACCAGGGAAGAGGACGAGGGGCACACCTTCATCGACTACGGCGACGACGAGTACACGCAGGGCCGGGCCCACCCGATGATCGACCAGACGGTGCGGGTCGAGCGGCTGGCCGCGACCGCCCACGATGAGACCGTGGGCGTGGTGCTGATGGACGTCGTCCTCGGATACGGATCCAACGCGAACCCGGCGGCGGAACTCGCCCCGATCGTGCGCAGGGTCGTCGACTCCGGCGTGGCCGTCGTCGTGTCGCTGTGCGGCACCAGGGGCGATCCTCAGGGACGCGACGCGCAGGCGACGGCGCTCAACGAAGCGGGAGCGTCGGTGTACCTGTCCAACGCTGCGGCGGCACGCGAAGCGGTGCGTCTGGCGACCACAAGGAGCTCATCATGAGTGATCTCAGCCAATTCCTCGACAACGAGCCCGTCGTCGCGACGGCGGGGACCGACATGCTGGCCGTCTCCATCGAACAGCAGGGCTCGACCGTGTCGCGAGCCGACTGGCGCCCGCCTGCCGCCGGGACGGAGGACGCCCTCAACGTTCTCTTCTCCGATGACCGGATGCGGGACGCGAACGAGGTCGCCGTCGGCCGCATGCTCGCCGTGCGCCCGCACCTGGCGGACGTCAAGGTCGCCCGCGACGTGATCACGGGCATGACGGACCGCACCTTCCTCCACGCCGGACCGCCGCTCGAATGGGACCGGGCCAGCGGGCCGATGAAGGGAGCGATCATCGGGGCCATGCTCTACGAGGGCCTCGCCGACGATCCCGACGACGCGGCCGCCCGGGCCGCCCGGGGGGAGATCGAACTCTCACCGTGCCACCATCACGACGCCGTCGGCCCGATGGCCGGTGTGACGTCTCCGTCGATGCCCGTGGCCGTCGTCGAAGACGCCGCCGGGGACGGCGTGTCGTACTCGACCCTCAACGAGGGCCTCGGAAAGGTCCTCCGGTACGGCGCATTCGCCCCCGAGGTGATCGACCGCCTCCGATGGATGGACGCCGTTCTCGGGCCCGTGCTCAAGGCCGTGCTCGCGAGCACGGGACCGATCGACCTTCAGTCGCTCATCGCCCAGGCCCTGCAGATGGGCGACGACGGCCACAACCGGAACCGTGCCGTGACGTCGCTGTTCCTCCGCGAGATCGCGGGGGCGCTCATCGACGGAGCCGACGCATCGGTCGAGAACCGCCGGGCCGTGTTCGACTTCATCAACGGCAACGACCACTTCATGCTCAACCTGGTCATGGCCGCAGGCAAGCTCGGATCGATGGCGGCCTCGGGCGTTCCGTCCTCGAGCCTGGTCACCGTGATGGCCCGGAACGGCACCGACTTCGGGGTCCGGCTGTCGGGGACCGGAGACCGCTGGTTCATCGCACCGGCCCCACCCGTCGACGGCCTCTACCTCGGTTCGTTCACCGAAGAGGACGCCAGCCCGGACATCGGCGACTCGACGATCACCGAGACCGTCGGGCTCGGCGGATTCGCCATGGGGGCCGCCCCCGCCATCGTCGGATTCGTGGGAGGCACCGCAGCCGGCGCCGTGCGCCGCACCCTGGCGATGTACGAGATCACGATGACCGAGCACCCGATGTACCAGGTGCCGATGCTCGAGTTCCGCGGCACACCGGTCGGGATCGACGCAAGCCGCATCGTGAGAACCGGCGTGCTGCCGCAGATCAACACCGGGGTTGCGGGCAAAGTCCCGGGCACCGGCATGGTCGGTGCGGGACTCGTCGAAGCCCCGATGGAGTGCTTCACCCAGGGGATCACGGCGCTTGCGGAGGTGTCGCGATGATCGGTCGAACCGACATCGGGCGCACCGCCGGGGGGCCTTCCAGAGTTTGTAGGATGCACGGTCCGGGGGCGACGATGGAGGGTGATCATGGTCATCGCTAACGAGTTCGACTACCGACGTCCGGACACCCTGGGGGAGGCCATCCAGATCCTCTCCGAGGCGTCCGGTTCGGTCCGGATCCTGGCAGGCGGCACCGACGTCGTCGCGTGGCTCCGCGACGACGTGATCGCTCCCGATCTGGTCGTCGACATCAAGGACGTTCCCGGTCTCCACGATCTCACGTTCGAGGACGGGACCCTCCACATCGGATCCCTCGTCACGTTCACGGAACTGATCGAGTCGGACGTGATCGCGGAACACGCCCCGCTTCTCGCCGAGATGGCGGGGACGGTCGCGTCCCCCGGGATCCGCAACCGGGCGACGATGGTCGGCAACATCTGCTCGGCCGTCCCGTCGTGCGACGCCGGACCGGTGCTCCTGGCGTACAACGCCACCGTGCACCTCGCCGGGCCGTCCGGTGAACGCACCGTCGAGATGAGCGACTGGTTCACCGGGCTGCGTCGGACCGCACGCACCGACGACGAGGTCGTCACCCACCTGACGATCGACCCGGGCCGCCACGGCGGCGTCTACGTGAAGCTGATGCGGTACGCCGGCGAGGACCTCGCCCAGGCGTCCGTCGGCATCGTCGTCTCCGCAGACCACGACTACCGGATCGCGTTCGGTGCGGTCGCTCCGACGCCGATCCGGTCGAGCCGGATCGAGGAATTACTTCGCGGCAAGACGCTCGACGAAGCGCTGATCGGCGAAGCGGTCGCCATGGTGAGCGGAGAGATCAGCCCGATCACCGACATCCGGGCTTCAGCGGAGTATCGAACCCACATGACCGAGGTCATGTTGAAACGGGGACTCGTGGCGGCGACGGAGCGACTCGAAGGAACCGGGCCGGCCTACGGCACCCGGCTTGTGTGAGGGGACGGCAATGGATTTGAAGATCAAGATCAACGGCGAGGACTGGACGCTCGACGTCGCACCCGCCGACACGCTGCTCGACGTACTCAGGGAGCGCGTCGGCACCAAGAGCCCCAAGATCGGATGCGAGCGGGGCGACTGCGGTTCGTGCACCGTCCTGATCGACGGCCGATCCGTCAGAAGCTGCCTCGTGCTCGCCGTCGAAGCCGACGGCCATGAGATCACCACCGTCGAGGGGATCAGCTACGACGGGCTGAGCGCGCTCCAGACGCTCTTCCTCGAGAACAACTCGTTCCAGTGCGGATTCTGCACACCAGGGATCGTCCTATCCGCCACCGAGCTCCTCGAACAGAACCCGAACCCGACCCGACACGACGTTCAGGAAGCGCTCGCCGGCAACCTCTGCCGGTGCACGGGATACGAGCCGATCATCGATGCGGTTCTTGCCGCAGGAGACGGGGGATCCGAATGACGCCGACGGACACGTTCCTCTTCGAAGCCGAATCCGGGAACAAGGATCTCGAGAGCGTCGGAACGCCGGCGGTCCGGATCGACGGACGGGACAAGATCAGCGGCGCCGCGCAGTTCGTCGACGACATCGACTTCGGCCCCGGTCTGCTCCACGCCGCGGTCGTCGAGAGCCCCCACGCCTACGCCAGGATCGTCTCGATCGACACGTCGGAGGCCGAGAAGGCCGACGGCGTGGTGCGGGTCGCCACGGGCAAGGACTTCCCGTACAAGTTCGGGATGTACATGGAGGACCGATACATCTTCGCCCAGGACTACGTCCGGTTCGTCGGCGAGCAGGTCGCCGGTGTCGTCGCCCGCAGCCACCGCGAAGCGGTCCGGGCGGCCAAGCTGGTCAAGGTCGAGTACGAGGTGCTCACCCCGCTGCTCGACCCGAAGGCCGCCGTCGAAGACGGAGCCGAGCTGATCCACCCGGATCTCGACGAGTACACCCACGTCCCCTGGTTCTTCCCGAAGGCGAACACGAACATCGCCCACTGGAGGAAGATCCGCAAGGGCGACACGGAGAAGGCGTTCGCCGAAGCCGACTACGTCCTCGAGGACACCTACACCGTGCCGCGCTACGCCCACTGCGCCATCGAACCGCACGTCACCGTCAGCAAACTCGACTTCGCCGACCGCCTGACGGTCTGGACGGCGTCGCAGTCGCCGCATACGCAGCGGCACCTCTTCGCTGAGGCGCTCGCGCCGCTCGGGTTCACCCACAAGGACGTGCGCGTCATCACGCCGTACGTCGGCGGAGGGTTCGGCGGGAAGGCCGGCGTCTCCATGGAGATCATCGGTGCCGCCCTGGCGACGCTCGTCAAGGGACGTCCGGTGAAGCTGCGATTCACCCGGGAGCAGGAGTTCTACAACACCTACCAGCGTCAGGGTGTCGTGGCCGAGCTCAAAGTCGGCGTCAAGTCCGACGGGGAGATCACCGCAGTCGAGCACAAGCTCTACTGGGACGCCGGCGCGTACGTCGAGTACGGGGCCAACGTCGTCAACGCCGCCGGCCTGTCGGCGACCGGGCCGTACCGCGTGCCCAACATCACCAACGACTCGCTGTGCATCTACACGAACCTGCCCCCGGGCGGGCCGTATCGCGGGTTCGGATACTCCGAGTTCCACTTCGGCCTCGAGTCCCACATGGATCGCATCGCCGAAGCCATCGGCATGGATCCCGTCGAGTTCCGCCGCAAGAACGCCATCATCGAAGGCGACGAGCTGGCCTACGGCGCAGCGATGAACCCCTCCGGCATGCTCGAGGCGATCGACCGCACCGCCGCGGCCATCGACTGGGGTGTCGAAGAGGAGTCCGACAACCCCAACACCGTCATCGGTAAGGGCATCTCGCTGTTCTGGAAAGCGCCGGCGATGCCACCCAACTCGTCTTCCGCCTCGTTCCTGAAGTTCAACGAGGACGGCAGCATCAACATCACCGTGTCGGGGATGGAACTCGGGCAGGGCTACCTGACCGTCATGGCCCAGATCGCCGGTGAGGTCCTCTCGGTGCCCGTCGACAAGATCAGGGTCGAGACACCCGACACGGACCGCAACCCGTACGAGTGGCAGACGGTGGCGTCACACGTGACGTGGAGCTCCGGCCTCGCGGTGGAGAAGGCGGCGATCGAAGCGAGAGCCAAGATCTTCGACGTCATCCACCAGGTCTACGGCTACGAGGACGACTCGCTCTACCTCGAAGACGAGAAGGTGAAGTGCAAGACCGACCCGTCGTTCGCGAAGTCGCTCAGCGAGTTCGTCATCGACGGCATCCAGACCGAGGACGGCACGTGGCGCGGCGGACCGATCGTCGCGAGCGGGAAGTTCATGCCGGAGTTCACCAACGCCAACAGTGACCCGGAGACGGGACAGGGCGGACATCCGAACGTCCACTACACCGTGGGCGCAACGGGCGTGATCCTCGAGATCGACAAGGAGACCGGACGGATCTGGGTACGCAAGGCCGCGCTCGCCGTCGACGCCGGTCGAGCCATCAACCCCGACCTCGTGAAGGGGCAGATCACGGGAGGCCTGGTGCAGGGCCTCGCCACCGTGTTGTACGAAGACATGCGCTTCGACGACGACGGCAAGCTGCTGAACCCGAACTTCACCGACTACAAGATCCCGACGGCGTTCGACATCCCCGACGAGATCATCCCGATCATCGTCGAGGTTCCCCAACCCGACGGCCCGTTCGGCGCCCGCGGCGTCGGGGAGCACACCATGATCGGCGCCGCACCGGTGATCGCCAACGCCGTCTACAACGCACTCGGGGTCCGCATCAAGTCGATGCCGATCACCCAGGAGAAGGTGGCGATGGCCATCCTCGAACAGTCCGGAAACTGAAGCAACCCAGGAGGAGAGAAAAGCGAATGTCCGTCGACCTAGAGAAAATCCTCAGGCCCGTCGATTCAGACATGGCGCCGTACGAGCCGAAGTACATGCTGCTCGCCAGCGGTGAGACGGCCGTCGTGCGTCCGGTGGATCGTGACGAGATCCCCGATCTCTTGAAGCACGTCGAACCGCTGATTCACGTCGAGCGCGACTTCTACGACGTCGTCGCCTCGCGTGTGTACGCAGAGCTGTTGTCCTATGCGAAGTACCGGTTCCAGGACCAGTACGTCCTCGCGGTTCAGATCGACGGTGAGCTCGCAGCCATCGTCAACGGACGGCAGGTCAACCCGAAGCTCGGGCTGTCGTTGCACACCCTGGCGTTGCGCAGAGGCCTCCGTGTGGGAGCCCACGCTTTCGCTGCCAAGATGGAGTACCACTTCGACGCCCTCGGTCACGACGAGGTGCTCATCGTCGCCGAGTCGCCGATCGGGTTCCGTCGCTGGATGATCGAGTACAAGCTCGAGAAACGCTTCGACATCCCGCATGAGCTCGGTGGTGTCCCCTCGTGGGCCCTCACCCGCGAACTGTTCGACGCCGCTCGCTCGAGCCTCGTCGTCGGCCGTCGCCCCGTCCCGCCGGAGCTGCTCGACAAGGCCATGGAGAAGATCCTCCCGCCGTCGGATCCGCCGACGCCGGCTCTCGATCCGCTCTCGGCCACCCGTTCGAAGTACGATCCGACCGCAACGGCGCTCATGGTCGAACGGTGGGCGATGGAGCGGGCGGAGGAGGCGTCGAAGGATGCGTGACGTATACGTAGCCGGTATCGGCATCACGACGTTCACCCGTCTGGAGTTCGCCCTGTCCGAGATAGCGTCGTACGCGTCCATGATGGCGCTCAAGGACGCCGGCGTCAGCGAAGTGGACGATGTCTACGTCGCGAACATGGGAGCCCCGAGGGTCAACCACCAGACGGCGCTCGCCAGCGCGGTCGTCGACAGTCTGAGCCTCACTCCCGCCGGCGCTGCGGCCATCGAGAACGGTCCGGCTTCCGGGGGATCCGCGATCAAAGCGGGATTCCAGGCGGTCGCGTCCGGCATGTCCGACGTGGTGCTGGTCGCCGGTGTCGAACGGATGCGCGAGGTCAACAACCTCGAAGCCACCGATTTCGTCGCGACGCTGACGCATCCGATCGCCGAGTACATCTACGGTGTGACCCTCCCCGCCCACGCGGCGATGTTCACCCGTCTGTACATGGAGAAGTACGGCGTCACCGAACGCCATCTCGCGATGGTCGGTGTCAAGAACCAGAACGCGGCCCTCAACAACGAGTGGGCGCACCTCCAGCAGGAGATCACGCTCGAAGGCATCCTGGATTCGCCGGAAGCGATGACGAACAACCCGTACGTCGCGGAACCGCTTCGGTTCTTCGACGCCTGCCCCGTCTCCGACGGCGGCGCGGCCGTCATCCTGGTATCCAAGGAGAAGGCGCTGGAGCTCGGAAGGCCGCTGATCCGGCTCTCGGGCATCGGCCAGGCCACGGACACGCACGCCGTACACGAGCGTGTGGAACCGACCGATCTGCTCGCCGTCCGTAAGGCGGCCGCCGATGCGTTCGAGATGGCGGGTCTGACGCCGGAAGACGTCGACGTCGCCGAACTCCACGACGCGTTCACGATCCTCGAGATCGCGGAGAGCGAAGAGGTCGGCTTCTTCCCCAAGGGGGAAGGGCATCTCGCCCTGGAGCGAGGCGAAACGGCGCTCGGTGGGAAGATCCCCATCAACGTCGGCGGCGGCCTGAAGGGTCGCGGCCATCCGGTCGGAGCGACCGGTGTCGCTCAGGCATGGGAGATCGTCACGCAACTGCGTGGAGACGGCGGCGCGCGACAGGTCGAAGACGCGAAGGTAGGATTCACCTGCAACTTCGGCGGCTTCGGCAACAACGTCGTGTGCCTCACGTTCGTGAGGGAGGGCTGATGAATCGGGAGATCTACGCGTACAAGTGCAAGCGGTGTGGAACGATGCACTATCCGTTCCGCATGGTCTGCAAGGAGTGCAAGCAGAACGATTTCTTCGAATTCGACACGGTGCCGCTCCCCAAGAACGGGAAGCTGTTGACCTACACCAAGGTCTACAACCTGCCGGCGCAGTACGAAGTCGCGACACTCGGACTCGGGATCGTCGAGTTGGAGAACGGGATGCGGATGCTGGGCCAGATCGAGATCGACAACCCCAAGATGGGCATGCCCGTCAAAGGCAACGTCGAGGTCGTTCGCCAGGAGGACTACGACGACTTCTACGGGATGGTGTTCAGAGACGCATGACGCGACAACGCCGTGCCGGAAGGCACCCAGCGACGGCTGAGCGGGGGAAGATGGCGATGAGCCGCCTGTTCGCTCGGTCGTTGCCGGACGGCGATTGCACGAGTGTCCTGGCCGGGGAGCGGGCCCCCGGACGGACCTGGTCGACGAGCCCGATCGGAATCAGAGAGAGCCACCCCGGAGCGGGTGGCTCTCTTCGTCTATGGGAGAGGGAACACGCATGGAATTGAGCATGCAGAAAAAGACGGTGCTGGGATTGCAGCACGTCGTGGCGATGTTCGGGGCAACGGTCCTCGTTCCGCTGCTGACGGGGCTCGATCCGTCGGTGGCGTTGCTCGCGGCCGGTATCGGGACGTTGAGCTTCCACCTGATCACGAAACGGATGGTCCCGGTCTTCCTGGGGTCTTCGTTCGCGTTCATACCGGCGATCATCCTTGCCACCGAACGGGGCTACTCGTGGGCGGCGATCGGGTTCGGGATCATCATGGCCGGTGTGCTCTACGTGCTCATGGGCGGTCTGGTGGCGCTGATCGGCCACGAGAGGGTCACGAGGATCTTCCCGCCGATCGTGACCGGCCCGGTGATCATCGTGATCGGCATGACCCTTGCTCCCGTCGCTCTCAGCATGGCCGAGGGCGCCTGGTGGCTGGCCATCCTGACCCTGGCAACGGCCGTCGTGGCTGCGGTGTTCTTCAAGGGCTTGTTCAAGATGCTCCCGATCCTGACCGGGGCGATCGTCGGCTACATCTTCGGGGCGATCTTCTTCCCGGAATTCTCGTTCCAGCCGGTGCTCGACGCCGCGTGGATCGGCCTTCCCGACTTCACGTGGGGATGGCAGGACCCGAACTGGTCGGCCGTCTGGCTGATCGCTCCGATCGCGTTCGTCACGATGATCGAGCACGTCGGTGACATCGTCGCCAACGGCGGCGTCGTCGGGAAGAACTTCCTCGACGAGCCGGGCCTCAACCGGACGCTCATGGGTGACGGTATCGCGACGGCGATCGCCGGCCTCATCGGCGGTCCGCCGAACACGACGTACTCGGAGAACACCGGTGTGCTCGCGGTCACGAAGGTCTACGACCCGATGATCCTTCGCATCGGCGCCGGGTTCGCGATCTTCCTCGCCCTGATCCCGAAGTTGGCTGCGATCCTGCGCACCGTTCCGGTCCCCGTTCTCGGTGGGCTGTCGACGGTCCTGTTCGGCATGATCGCCGCCGTCGGCCTGCGGACACTCGTGACCGCTCAGGTCGACTTCAAGAAGAGCCGGAACATGATCGTGGTCGGCATGATCCTCGTATTCGGCCTCGGTGTCAGCGGACTCTCGAGTGCCCTGTCGATCGGCGACGTCGAGATCTCGGGCCTCGCGCTCGCGGCCGTCGTCGGTGTGGTTCTCAACCTGGTCCTCCCGGAGAAGGACGAGGACGACGAGGTCGCACTGCCGGCGAAGATCATCGCCGGAGGAGAGTGACGGTTCTCGACGGAATCGAATAGGAGATCGGGGGAGCCGGGTCGCCGGCTCCCCCAACGCCTGTGTAGGACGGTGCGCCGGTGACAACTCCGGGGATCGACGTGGTGCGGGGCGGTACTCGGCAACGGCTCTCGAGCGGGTGATCGTTCGGTCTCGATCTCGGCGGCATCCGGGCGAGAATCGTCGCGGCCCTTCGCGGCGACCACCGCTTTCACTGTCTCGGACCGGGACGTCGACTACCCGGGCACGTGTCTCAAACCTCGTGGGAGGGACTGATGAACGAAGACGATGCACGCTTCCTCGCCCTGGCCATCGAGCAAGCCAAGATCGGCCGCTCCGAAGGGGGCATCCCGATCGGCGCGGTACTCGCCTCGGAAGGCAAGGTGCTCGGCGCCGGGCGCAACCGCCGGATCCAGCTCGGCTCGCCGATCCGTCACGGCGAGACGGATGCGCTCGAGGTCGCCGGCCGGCAGTCGGCGGCCGTGTACCGCAAGTCGACGATGTACACGACGCTGTCGCCGTGCGACATGTGCACGGGAGCCATCCTGCTGTACGGCATCCCGCGGGTCGTGATCGGCGAGAACCGCACGTTCATGGGCGGCGAGGACTATCTCCGGAGCCGCGGCGTCGAGGTGATCGTCGCCGACGATCCCGAGTGCATCGCGATGATGGAGGATTTCATCGCGGAGAGCCCGGAGATGTGGAACGAGGACATCGGGGAGTAGCGCCCCGATCGGACCACGCGGCGGAGCGGGTTGCCCCCCTGCGTCGTCGCTTCGCTCCTCCGCGTCCCCCCGTCCGGCGGCCGGGGGGACATGGAATATGGGGTGAGTCCCCGGCTCTCTTGTCCCCCCGTCTTGCAGCTTGGGGACATGGAGTGGGGGGGGGGCGTGGTTCATGGGCCGGGCTACCGGCGGACGGTGTACGACCACCGGTCGACCACGTTGCCGCTGGGGTCCTGGAGGATCGCCGTGTCCCCGCCGTTCGACCAGACGGGGAGATCCGCACACCAGAAGACGATGTCCGTCCGGTCGGTGCCGCAGCCGCTCTTGACGGTCAGGGTGCCGCCCGGCTCGACGACCGACCGGTAGCGGTAGCGATTCTGTGAGGACTCGTCGCGAAGCACCCAGTCGTGGAGATCGACCGGATCTGCCCCCTCGTTGACGATCGCGACGAACTCATCGTTGAGGCGCTCGCCGTCCGGCCCGGGCGGATCGTACGAGACATCGATGATGGCGATGTCGGTGGGTTGCGGGGGGCCGCAGGCGTCGGCCGCCCAGAGTCCGAGTTTCTCGTCCGCGGCGGCGTTGCCGATGTCGAGGTACTCGTCGGCGAGGGGATGATCGGTCTGCAGCGTGATGGCGCTGCCGGTGGCGAGCATGCGCTCGTTGACGTCGTCACCATCGACGGTGACGTATCTCAACAGGCGTCCGTACCGGTCGGTGTCGTCCGGGCCCGGTGTGAGGATCATGTCCTTGCCTCGGGTCGCGGCGATGAGCGCATCGCGCGACTCGGATCCGAAGCACTCGTCGCTCTCCGGAGCGTTGATCCCGATGAGACGAACCTCGCGAACGTCCCCGTCGATGAGGACGTCCATGGAGTCGCCGTCGACGGCGCGGACGAGCGACCCGATCTCGCCGCCCGGCGGCGCACTTCCGGAACGCTCGCCGGTCGGCCCGGCGCACGCCGCGGCGAGCAGGATGATCGGGAGAGCGATGGCGACGGGGCGCATGGTGCGAACGGTACCTTCGGGGCGCCGGTTCCGTCGCTATCGTCGCACCGGACACGCGGGGAAGGACGGTGTCTGCAGCATCGGCGAACGGTGCCGACGGGAACGCCTACGGGAGGTCGGATCGAATGAAGCAGTTGGGGATTCTGACGCTGGCGGTGAGCCTGGTGCTGGCGGCGTGCGGCGGGAGCGCGGATGTCGCGGACGCTGACGCCGCGACGACGACGCTGCCGACGACGACCACGACCACTACGTCGCTCGCCACCACGACCACGACGACGGCGCCGACTACGCCCCCCGCGCCGACGACCACGACGACGGCCGCCACAACGACGACCACGATCCCCACCACCACGACGACCGCTCCGACGACGACCACGACGACCGCGAGCGCCGCCGTTCAGGTCAGCAACGTGGGAGTCCAGGCCGGGCCGGCCTGGGTCTATCTCGGGATCGGTGACGAAGACGCGATCGCGGCGTTCTCCGCAGCGCTGGGCGCTCCGACGGTGGATACCGGCTGGATCGACGCGTTCTCTTCCCCGTACGGCGTCTGCCCCGGGCCGGTCGTTCGGGGAGTGGAGTGGGGCTCGTTCGTCGCGTTGTTCACACAGGCCGAAACCGACTTCTGGACGGCGGGCGTTCCTCACTTCTTCGCCTACTACTACACGGATGGGGACGACCCGGCCGGTATCACGACCACGGAAGGTGTCGCGATCGGGGACACGATCGCCGCGCTCGAAACGGCCTACCCGGGGGAGATCACGATGGACGAGAGCTGGTTCGATCCCACGATCGGATTCTGGTCCTACCGGCTCGCGACGTGGACGGGCATGTGGGGCTACTCCGACGGCCTCACATCGGACGCCCCCATCACCTCGATCAACGGCGGGCAGGGCTGCGGCGAGTAGCCGTAAGGGCGAGTTGCCGTTACCCGGCGGGCGTCCCTACACTCCCGTCAGCGGCCCGGGAACGGGGCGCGTTTTCCCATGCAAAGACGTCGTTGATATCGACGGGTCCGGGCACCGCTCGGCCACCGTCGGTGTAGAGGTCACACTTCGCTGCGGACACCTCCGTGCCCGCCTTGGTGACTCTCGGATGCGACGTCCGAAAGAATCGAACCGAGGCAGGATCACCACTGATGAAAGTATCAGCATCCGCCAAGAAAATGTGCGATAAGTGTCGGATCATCCGACGTAAGGGTCGCGTCTGGGTGATCTGCGAGAACCCGCGACACAAGCAGCGTCAGGGGTAGCGCACACATGGCACGAATCGCAGGAGTAGACCTCCCGAGAGACAAGCGGGTCGAAATCGGCCTGACATACATCTATGGCATCGGACGCACCGGGTCACAGCAGATCCTGAACGCGCTCGACATCTCATACGACACCAAAGTCCGCGATCTCACCGACTCGGAAGTCGTGAAGATCCGGCAGTTCATCGACAGCAACTACATGGTCGAGGGTGATCTTCGCCGCGAAGTCGCTCAGAACATCAAGCGCAAGATCGAGATCGGCAGCTATCAGGGCCTCCGCCATCGTCGCGGATTGCCGGTGCGCGGCCAGCGCACCCACACGAACGCCCGGACCCGCAAGGGCCGTCGCGCTCCGGTTGCCGGCAAGAAGAAGGTCGGTAAGTAATGGCGAAACAGTCACCGCGGCCACGCCGCAAAGCCCGCAGGACCATTACCCACGGTCAGGCGCACATCAGGGCGAGTTTCAACAACACGATCATCACGATCACCGACCAGAAGGGCGAGGTCGTCGGCTGGTCCTCGGGTGGTTCGGTCGGGTTCAAGGGATCCCGCAAATCGACCCCGTACGCCGCACAGGTGGCCGCCGAGCAGGCCGCTCGCAAGGTTGGCGAGATGGGGATCCGCAAGCTGGATGTGATCGTCCGCGGATCCGGGTCCGGTCGCGAAACGGCGATCCGCACGCTTCAGAACATGGGCATCGAGGTCACCGGGATCAAGGACGTCACGCCGGTGCCGCACAACGGATGCCGCCCCAAGAAGCGGAGGATGCGTTAACGATGGCTCGATACACCGGACCGAGGACGAAGGTGAGCCGTCGGGCTCGACAGCTCCTCGATGAGAACAAGGCGAAGTACTTCGATCGGCGGCCCTATCCGCCGGGGGAGCACGGTCGGGGTCGCATCCGCGAATCCCAGTACCTGGTCCAGCTTCGCGAGAAGCAGAAGCTCCGTTTCATGTACGGCGTGCTGGAGAAGCAGTTCCGCCGCTACTACAAGGAAGCCGCCCGTCAGTCGGGGATCACCGGTACGAACCTGCTCGTGATCCTCGAGACCAGGCTCGACAACGTCGTGTACCGCTCCGGTCTCGCCAGGACGCGCCCGCAGGCCCGTCAGCTGGTGAACCACGGCCACTTCCTCGTCAACGGCAAGCGCGTCGACATCCCGTCCTACCAGGTCCGCGGCGGTGACGTCGTGACCGTCAAGGAGCGGAGTCTCGAGATCCTTCCGATCCTGCACGCCGTCGACACCGGCGACCGAACCGTTCCCGAGTGGATGGAAGTCGATACCGACGAGCGAAAGATCACCATCAAGGATCTGCCCAGCAGAGAGCAGATCGACACCGAGATCAAAGAGCAGCTCATCGTCGAGCTGTATTCGAAGTAGTAGCCCCACGACCCGAAAGGGGAGTCTCTCCGTGCTGATCACGCAGCGGCCCACCATTGAAGAAGAGAGCGTCACCGAGACTCGATCGCGGTTCATCGTTGAACCACTCGAGCCGGGTTTCGGCTACACGCTCGGAAACACCATGCGGCGCACGCTGCTGTCCCGGGTCCCGGGTGCGGCGATCACGTCCGTCCGAATCGAAGGCGTACAGCACGAGTTCGCGACCATCGAGGGCGTCGTCGAAGACGTCGTCGATTTCATCCTGAACCTCAAGCAGGTCGTTCTCCGGATCGACGCCGACGAGCCCCAGAACCTCTACCTGTCCGCACGCGGCAAGGGCGAGGTGACCGCAGGTGACATCAAGACGCCGGCCGGCGTCGAGATCGTCAACTCCGATCACCACCTCGCGACGCTGTCGTCGTCGGCGAAGCTCGAAGTCGAGATGACGGCCGGTAGGGGAGTCGGATACCGCAACGCCGAGAAGAACAAGACGTCGGACGCGATCGGTGTGATGCCGATCGATTCGATCTACTCGCCGGTGCGCAAGGTCGCATACCGGGTCGAAGCGACCCAGGTCGGGCAGATGATCGACTTCGACAAGCTCATCCTCGACATCGAGACCGACGGATCCGTCACGCCGGCCGAGGCGATCTCCTCGGCGGGCGGCACGCTCAGGAACCTGTTCGAGCTCTTCGCAGATCTCGACGACTACGACGCACTCGAACTCGACGAGATCATCCAGCCCGAAGCAGCGGGCCAGGAGCACCTCGACCTTCCGATCGAGGCGCTCGATCTGTCGGAGCGTCCCAGGAACTGTCTCCGCAGGGCCCAGGTCCAGACGGTCGGCGAGCTCATCGAGAAATCCGAGGACGAGTTGCTGAACATCACCAACTTCGGGCAGAAGTCGCTCGAAGAGGTCGTTGCGAAGCTCGACGAACTCGGATTCTCGCTCCGGGCGATGGCCGACTCGGAATCCACAGAAAGCATTGTCTGATGCCACGACCGAAGAAGGGCGCTCGCCTCGGGGGGAGTCCCAGCCACCAGCGAAAGATCCTTGCGAACCTCACCGTTCAGCTCATCGAGCATGAGCGCGTGACGACGACGCACGCCAAGGCCCGTGACCTTCGCCCGTACGCGGAGAAGATCATCACGAAGGCCCGGCGCGGAGATCTCCACGCACGGCGCCTCGTCCTCGCCAAGATCGGCGACAACGACGCTGTGACGAAGCTCTTCGACGAGGTCGGTCCCCGCTACGCCGACCGCGAGGGCGGCTACACGAGGATCATCAAGCTCGGTCAGCGTCGCGGTGACGCCTCGGAGATGGCGATCATCGAGCTCGTCTGACGAGCGGACACAACCGATCGACGAGATGCCCCGGCACGTTCCGGGGCGTCTCTGCGTTCCGGGTACGCTCCACTCATGATCCCGACGATCCGAACCCTCCTCGAAGCGGCTTCACCCGGCTTGCCCGGCGACGTCGTCGAACGCTCGCTGGCGCTCGCCCGCGAGCCCGATCCGACCGACCGCAACCGGTTCACCCCCGGGCACTTCACGGCATCGGGTCTCGTGGTGTCCCCGGACGGCGCATCGCTCCTCCTGATCCACCACCGGCGACTCGCCCGGTGGCTGCAACCGGGCGGTCACATCGATCCGGGAGACCCGTCACCGATCGCGGCGGCGGCCAGGGAGGTGCTCGAAGAGACGGGGATCGAGACGACGCCGATCGGGGCCGGTCTCATCGACGTCGACATCCACCACATCCCGCCCCGTGACCCGGAACCCGCCCACGAGCACTTCGACCTGCGATTCGCCTTCGCAGCGGTGACGACCGACCTGGTCGCCGACGACGAGGTGAACGACGCCGTCTGGGCTCGGTGGGAGGATCTCGGAGGATACCGGGTCGACCGGTCCGTTCTCCGGGCGGCGGACGCCGTCGTGAGGGCGTGGTCGGAACGAGCCGCCGGTAACCTGGGGCGTCCCGAGCGAAGGTAGGCGATGGGCGTCGTCCTCAACAGACTCCTCCAGGCGATCCGGTTCGACCGGGACGCGTTCGTCTGGATGGACTTCAACGACCGGGCCACGGGGGATGCGCTCATCCTCGTGGCGGCCACCGAGGTGCTGTTCCTCTTTGCCGGCGGGACGTCGTTGTTCGGCATCGTCACCGACCTGGTCAGCGTGCTGTCGGCGCTGCTGTCGACGGTCATGTTCTGGCTCATCTACAGCGGCCTCGTGTACGCGATCGTCGTGTACCTCTTCCGGGGCGACGGCCACTACCCGATCTACCTCAGGATCGCCGGGTTCGCGTTCCCGACCTTGCTGCTCACGATCGCAACGACGCGGATCTTCGGCGGCGGCCTGATCGGAGCGCTCGTCGGGTCGCTCTGGTTCCTTCTCGTCGTCGCCTACGGAACGCACTACGTGTCGGATCTGCCGCTCGACCGGTCGATCGTCGCCGCAGTTCTCGGGTGGGCGGGGTGGATCGTCGTGTCGGCCATCCTCGGCGGCTTCAGCCTCTTCTAGGACCGAGCGTGCCGACTTACCGCATCGACCTCGCGTACGACGGAACCGGTTTCCACGGCTACGCCCGACAGGTCGGGCTGCGGACCGTTCAGGGCTCGCTCGAGACGGCGCTGTTCCACAGGACCGGTGAGGTGGACACGGTCGTCGCGGGTCGGACCGACCGGGGCGTGCACGCTGCCGGTCAGGTCGTGAGCTTCGCCGTCGATTCGCCCCTCGACACGACCCGGCTGCGACGAAGCCTCAACCGGCAGCTCGGGCCGGAGATCGCCGTGAACGACGTCCGAGAGGTCGACCCGGCCTTCAACGCCAGGTTCTCCGCCATCGGCCGTCGGTACCGGTACCGGATCCTGAACGCCCCGGTCCACGACCCGCTGCAGGCGCGTTCGGCGTGGCACGTGCCGGAGCCGCTGGACGTCGCGGCGATGGACCGCGCGATCGGTGCGCTCGTCGGCGAGCACGACTTCGCGACGTTCTGTCGGAAGGCTCCGGGTCGGACGACCGAGCGGGAAGTGCTCACCGCCCGATGGGCCCGCACCGGGGACGTGGTCGAACTGTCGATCTCGGCGAAGGCGTTCTGTCACCACATGGTGCGCTCGATCGTGGCGACGTCCGTCGAAGTCGGCCGGGGCCGCCTCCCCTCGAACGGAGTCGTCGAAGCCCTCGAGGCGAGAGATCGTTCGGCCTCGAGCGGAACGGCCCCTCCCCAAGGCCTCACCCTCATGGAAGTCACCTACCCGACACGAACCCAGGGTTCTCTGCGCCCTATATGACGTCCTGAGCCCGCGGTTCACGGGAACGTGCGGGCCGCGTTCCCGCTTCGACCGTCCGGCCACCGGGATACGGCGCATCATCCCCGGAGGGTGAACTCGCCCTCCCCGGTGAGCCGGGGGAAGAATATTCGCTCGAATAGGACCTTCGTCCGTAATCATGGGGCCGAAAGGCCCTGGCGCCGACCCCGGGCCTGTGGCAGGCGAGATGGGGCGGTCGCGCCGGCGTACCCACGCGAGAGCGGGCGGTCGCGTGTTCGGCTGGTCATATAGCGAGAGAACCGGTACCATCGCGTCTCGCTCCCGGGTCACGGGGGTATCCCCGTGCCGTCTGAGGATTTCCGATGAGAGCCAAGCTGCAAAAAACATTCACGCCCACACCCGCCGACATCGAGCGGACCTGGTACGTGGTCGATGCCGAGGACATACCGCTCGGCCGTCTCGCATCCGAGGTCGCTCAGATCTTGCGCGGTAAGCACAAGCCCACCTTCGCCCCGCACATGGACATGGGCGACTACGTCATCGTCGTCAACGCCGACAAAGTCGCCGTGACCGGGAACAAGGAGAGCGAGAAGGTCTACTACCGCCACTCCGGTTACCCGGGTGGGCTGCGGTCCAAGACGCTCGCCCAACTGCGCGCCGATCACCCCGACCGGCTCGTGCAGAACGCCGTTCGGGGAATGGTTCCCAAGAACCGCCTCGGGCGACAGGTGCTCACGAAACTCAAGGTGTATGCCGGTCCGGATCATCCGCACAGCGCGCAGAAACCAGAACCACTCACGCTCACGCATGGAAAGGCTGAAGGCTGATGGCCAAACCGCTCGTCCAGGCCACCGGCCGCAGGAAGACCTCGGTTGCCCGGGTACGTCTTCTCGACGGCACGGGACAGGTCACGCTCAACGGGAAGAGCCTCGATGACTACTTCCCCGAAGCGACACATCGCACGCGCGCGATGGAGCCGCTCAAGATCACCGATCAAGAGGGGCGCTACGACATCAGCGCGACCCTCGAAGGCGGCGGCACGACCGGGCAGAGCGATGCGCTCCGTCTCGGCATCGCCCGCGCGCTCATCGAGCTCGACCCCGAGCTTCGGCCGGTGCTCAAGAAGGCCGGGTTCCTCCGCCGCGACGACCGCAAGGTCGAGCGCAAGAAGTACGGTCTTCGCAAAGCACGTCGCGCTCCGCAGTTCACCAAGCGTTGATCCGGGCACGTCGCCCTTCACGATCGACTCCCGGGGGGAGGCGCCATGACGGATGAACGTCACCTGTTCGGAACCGATGGTGTCCGGGGTGTCGCGAACGAGGATCTGACGCCTGCAATGGCGTTCAATCTCGCCCGTGCCGCCGGCGAAGGCCGCGAAGGTCACGTCATCATCGGTCGCGACACCCGACGGTCGGGCGCGATGCTCGCAGCGGCGCTCATGGCCGGATTCAACTCGGTCGGTGTCGACACCATGGACATCGGGATCATCCCGGTCGGCGCCGTGTCCCGTCTCGTGCGCGACACGCGGGCGACGCTCGGCGTGATGGTGAGCGCATCCCACAACCCCGCCGAGGACAACGGCATCAAGTTCTTCGGACCGAACGGGACCAAGCTCTCGGACGTCGACGAGCTGGCCATCGAAGCACGGTACTTCGAGGGCGATCCGTGGATCCGCGGTGTTGGACGCAAGGTCGGCATCCAGATGGTGATGAGCGACGCCGTCGAGCGCTACGTGCACGCCATCGTCCAACCCGTCGAGTACTCGATGAGAGGTCTCGAGTTCGCCGTCGACACGGCCAACGGCGCCGCCTTCCTCGCTGCGCCGCTGCTGTTCGAGCGGATCGGGGCAACCGTCGAGATCTTCCACGCCGATCCGGACGGCATGAACATCAACCACCGGTGCGGCGCGACCCACCCGGAACGGCTCGCACAGGAAGCCGCCGGACGTGTCGGCCTCTCGTTCGACGGTGACGCCGACCGACTCATCGCCGTGGACGAGGATGGCGTCGTCGCAGACGGCGACGTCATCATGGCGATCTTCGCTCAGTGGATGAAGGAGCGCGGCCGGCTCAAGAACAACGTCGTCGTCACGACCGTCATGTCGAACCTCGGGTTCAGGAAAGCGATGGAGCGGCTCGGAATCACCGTCATCGAGACGGCGGTCGGAGACCGGTACGTCCTCGAGGCGATGCGCACGTCGCGTGCCGTCGTCGGCGGGGAACAGTCCGGCCACGTCCTCCTGGAGGACCGGGCGACCGGGGACGGGCTCCGGACGGCGCTGCGCCTGATGGAGGTCATGGCCTCCACCGGCAAGGAACTGCGCGAGTTGCGCACCGTGATGCAGGCGTATCCGCAGGTGCTGACCAACATCACCGTGAAGGACAAGGCGTTCGCCGAGAACGCAGCCGTCGTCGCCGCGGTGGCTGAAGGCGAGCGGGCGCTCGCAGGTCGAGGACGCGTCCTCGTACGCGCCTCCGGCACGGAGCCGCTCGTCCGGGTGATGGTCGAGGCCCCGACCGCATCCGAATCGGCTCAGGTGGCCGACGCGATCGCGAAGATCGTCAAGTCCGAACTCTCGTAGCCGGCGGCCGGTCGGTCGAAACCCGGCGGAAATACCGGTCCCGCGGGCTACGCTCTGTGTCACAACCGAACCATCGACCGGAGACCATCCAAGCGCCTGCCCTCGCACGAGCGAGGTGACGAGGAAGAGGGATCATCGAACAGTCGGCGGGTGCCCTCTCGGCCGCTCACGGTCGTCACGGGGTCAGGCAAAGCCCGGAAGCGATTCCGGGGACAACCCTCCCCGAGTGAGGCAGAGCACGATTCTGCAGCATCCTCCGGTCCACCATCGAGGAGGTCGCGCGCGTGTGCGGAATCATGGGCTACGTCGGCCCGCAACAGGCTGCTCCCATCATCATCGACGGATTGAAGCGTCTCGAGTACCGGGGCTACGACTCGGCGGGGATCGCCGTCGCCAACAGCAGGATCGACGTGCGGAAGTCCGAGGGGAAGATCGTGCGGCTCGCCGCGCTCCTCGACCGGGAACCGCTCGAAGGAACGGTGGGGATCGGACACACCCGGTGGGCGACACACGGGAAACCGAGCGATCTCAACGCGCACCCGCACACCGACCCGACGGGGAGCTTCGTCGTCGTTCACAACGGCATCATCGAGAACTTCCAGACGCTGCGCGAGGAGCTCGAGTCGGGCGGCGCGGCCCTCACGTCGGAGACCGACACCGAGATCCTCGCCCACCTCGTGGCGGAGGAGTACGACGGCGACCTGGCCGCAGCGGTGCGCCGCGCCGTCGAACGTGCCGAAGGAGCCTACGCGCTCGTCGTGATGACGATCAACGAGCCCCGTAAGATCGTCGCCGTCCGGAAGATCAGTCCGCTCATCGTCGGACTCGGTGATGGTGAGACGTTCCTCGCCTCGGACATCCCCGCCGTGCTCCACCGGACCCGGGACTTCCTCATCGTCGAAGACGACGAGCTCGTCACGATCACGGAGGACGGCGCCGTCATCGAGACGATCGACGGTGGGGTCGTCGACCGCGACGTCATGCACATCGATTGGGACGCCGAGCAAGCCGAGAAGGGCGGGTTCGAGCACTTCATGCTCAAAGAGATCTACGAGCAGCCCGCTGTGATCACCGAGACGCTCGGCGGTCGTCTGGGCGAGGACGGCACGACCTGGCTCGAAGACGTCGAGTTCGACGACGCCTTCGTCCGGGACCTCGAGACGGTGTGGATCACGGCATGCGGAACGGCGTATCACGCCGGGCTGGTGGGTCGCGAGATCTTCCAGCGGGTGCTGCGGCTCCCGACGATCGTGGAGTACGCCCACGAGATGCGGTACGCCGACCCGATGATCAAGCGGGGAGATCTCACGATCGCGATCTCGCAGTCGGGTGAGACGGCCGACACGCTCGCAGCGGCCCGACTTGCGGCCGAGAGAGGGTCGCGGATGCTGGCGTTGACGAACGTCGTGGCGTCGACGTTGAGCCGCTACGCGGACGACATCCTGTACACGCGGGCGGGCCCGGAGATCTCGGTCGCCTCGACCAAGGCCTATCTGGCGATGCTCATCGGCCAGTATCTCCTGGCGCTGCGCCTCGGCACGGCGCGAGGGTCGATCGATCGGGAGCGTGCCACCGAGATCGCACGCGGCCTGAACCGGCTTCCGGCCCAGGTCGAGGAGATCCTCGAACACGACCAGGCGATCGTCGACGCGGCCGGGGCCATCGTCGACGCCGACGACATCTACTTCATCGGCCGCGGGCTCGACTACGCGGTGGCGATGGAAGGCTCCCTGAAGCTGAAGGAGATCTCGTACCTCCACAGTGAAGCGATGCCGGCGGGTGAGTTGAAGCACGGAACGCTCGCCCTCATCACCGACGACGTTCCGGTGGTCGTCGTCGTGACCCAGCGGGCGACCTACGACAAGACGATCTCGGCCGTCCAGGAAGTCAAAGCGAGGGGCGGCAAGGTCGTCGCCGTCGCCTACGACACCGACACGGAGATCGAGAAGTTCGCCGAGATCGTTCTGCGTATCCCGGAGACCGACGATCTGCTCGCTCCGGTGAACGCCGCCGTCCCGCTCCAGCTGCTGGCCTACCACGTGGCGAAACTCCGCGGGCACGGCATCGATCAGCCGCGTAACCTGGCCAAGTCGGTGACGGTCGAGTAGAGCCCTCGATCGGGCCGGCGGGAGGAGCCAGCGAATGGACATCATCGGTCTCGGAGTCGATCTCGTCGAAGTCGAACGCGTACGCGGGCTCGTCACGCGATACGGCGAGACGTTCCGCGAGCGTTGCTTCACCGATCACGAATGGGCGTACGCTCAGCGGTTCCGCGACCCGTCGACCCGGCTGGCGGCGCGGTTCGCCGGCAAGGAAGCCGTGATGAAGAGCCTGGGAACCGGCTGGCGACATCTGAGGTGGAAGGACATCGAGATCACCGGAGGGGGAGCGCCGACGGTCAACCTGTCGGGACGCGCCGCCGAGCGTGCGGCGATGATCGGCGTCGATGCGGTTCTCGTCACGATCACGCACACGAGAGATCAATCGATCGTGATGGCGATCGCGACCGGCGAAGCGAACTGATCGATCCGCCGACTCGTCATGTGGCTTCTGGCGGCGTCGAGATGGCACCGCTCCCGTTCCTACCCGTTTCCCCAGCGAGGTCTCAATCCACGGTATGTGCGGCGGCATGGGCCTCCTTGTCCTGTCCCCCCGACCGCCGGGGCGGGGGGACGCGAGGAGCTTGCGACGAGCAGGGGGGCGCCTTCGATGCAAGGGGTCCCACAGCTGAGAGCCATTCGGGGCCTCATCGACGGGTCCGAGCTTCCAGAGCCCCCACTGCCCTGCCGGGTGTCTCCCCCGCGTCCTTCGTCGCCGGGGGAGAAGGTCAAGGAGAGCCCTTGGCAACTTCATCCGGATCGTGAACAGCCCGAAACCCGGGAATCCCAGAAACCAGCTGGGAGACTCACCAATCCACTACGCACAAACCGCGGATCCAGGTGAGGCTGGGGCACGCGCCCCGTTCTGCGGGTGCGCAGGGGGTTTCCATGGGGCTCGTGTCCGGTGGGTACGCCTCCCCCCTGCGAATTCGCTTGGCGAATTCGCGTCCCCCCGGTCCCTTGCGGTCCGGGGGGACAGGGAAGCGAGCCGCGGATTCAGATCACGGTTGGGGTCGACGGACCTGTCCGGCTACTGCTCCATCGAGGGGTTCCAGACCTCCCACACCTTGCCGACCAGGTCGGGCCCGGGCTTCAACGTGAGCTCACCCGGCTGCCAACCGGCCGGGGTGGCCCGGCTGCCGCCGGATTCCCGGACGAGCTGGAACGCCTGGATCTGGCGGATCGTCTCACTGAGTCGCCGGCCGACCGGTGGCGTCAGCACCTCCATCCCCTGGATCACTCCGTCGGGATCGATGATGAAACGGCCGCGCAGCTCGATGCCCTGGGCTTCGTCCCAGACGCCGTACGCCCGTCCGATGTTCCCCGCCTGATCCGACGCCATCGCGAACGGGATGCCGCCGTCGACCATCTTGGTGAGCTCGTGATCGTTCCACATCTTGTGGACGAAGTGGCTATCGACGCTGACGGAGATGACCTCGACGCCGAGATCCTGAAGTTCCGAATACTTGTCGGCGACCGCCGACACTTCGGTCGCTCAGACGAAGGTGAAGTCGCCGGGGTAGAAGCAGAGCAACACCCAGCTTCCGGCGTAGTCCGACAGGCTCACGGGATTGAAGCTGCCCTTGTGATAGGCAGGTGCGGTGAAGTCGGGGGCTTTCTGCCCGACGGTTGCAGTCACGTGTACCTCCAGAGGTAGTTCGTCGACGATCGCGGGGGCATGTGCATCCGACGGCGCGTCGTCGCCGACGGTGCCGGTCACCCGGCCACATCCAACGGCTTCTTCGGCCATCATCGACCCTTCGCTCGGTCCTTTCATCATATCCGGCGAGGACCACGCCGTCCAAACCCCCCGGAATCGCATCGGAAGAGAACGCGAAGCGGCCGCTCCGTGGAGCGGCCGCTTCTTTGGTCGGGCCCGTCCCGGGGAGGGGTTCACTGCAGAGTGCGGAGATAGGCGACGATGTCTGCAGATCGAGACCCGGTGCCGGTGGGAAATCACCTTGCGGTGACGTGTCCACTCCCTCCGGTTGACCGGATCGCATACGGGCCGACCGGTTCTCAAATTCAACTGGCGGATAGCCGTCGAGTCTCTCCTATCTCGGATCCCATGGCCTCAGCCGGGGACCGGACTGCTTCCGACGCCGACACTACGGGTCGCGGCGGGTCCGGCGTAGGGCCGAACGGCCCGCTTCTGACGGGGTACCGACATTTCCCCGGCGCATCGGACCGGATGGGAGTCGTTACCCTTGCACCATGCGTCCTTCCTGGATCGAGGTAGACCTCGACGCGATCGAGTCGAACGTGCGGGAGATCCGCCGCGCGATCCACCCAGCCGGCGTGTGCGCGGTCGTCAAGGCCGACGGATACGGGCACGGTGACGTCCCCGTCGCCGAAGCGGCCATCGCCGGCGGAGCGAACCTCCTCGCCGTCGCCCTCGTCTCTGAAGGCATACGGTTGCGCGAAGCCGGCATCGATGCGCCGATCCTCGTGCTCTCGGAACCCCCCATCGACGAGATCGACGCGGTCATCGAGTGGTCGCTGACGCCGATCGTCTACCGGCGGGACTTCGTCGAAGCCGTCGCGGAGCGAGCGAACCGCTCGAACAGCGTTCCCTATCCCGTTCACCTGAAGCTCGACACCGGGATGCACCGGGTCGGCGTCGCTCCCGCCGACGCGATCGACCTCGCACGACGCATCGATGCGGACGATCGGCTCGTCCTCGAAGGCATCGCGACCCATCTCTCGGTCGCGGAAGCGGATCCCGAGTTCACCGACCGGCAGGTCGGAGCCCTGCGACGATTCCGAGAGCTCCTGGCGAGCGAGGGGATCGAGGTCGACTACGTGCATGCGGCCAACACCGCCGGCGCGTTGAACCATCCGGATGCACGGTTCGACTTCGCCAGGATCGGTCTCGGCCTGTACGGCCTGCGCCCCGCCCCCGACACCGGGCCCGACGTCGATCTGACCGCCGCGATGCGGGTCGTCTCCAGAGTGTCGTTCGTTCAGCGTCTCCCCGCCGGGGCCCGGCCGTCCTACGGCAGGGTTCGCCCGCTCGAACGCCCATCGACCGTGGCGACCGTGCCGCTCGGATACGCCGACGGCATCCCCCGCAGGCTCTCCTCGCTCGGCGGCGAGGTCCTGATCCGCGGGAGGCGATACCCGTTCGCCGGGACCGTGACGATGGACCAGGTCGTCATCGACCTCGGTGACGATCCGGTCGACGTCGGCGACGAGGTCGTCTTCATCGGCTCCCAGGGGGCCGAAGAGATCACCGCCACCGAATGGGCGGACCTGCTGTCCACGATCAACTACGAAGTGGTTTGCCAGTTCGGGCCGAGACTGCCGCGCCGCTACGTCCGGGGGGAGAGCGCATGAGCGTGCCGACGATCACCGCCGTTCCCGGGGTCGAAGTCGGGCATCACACCGACACCGCAGCCGCCACCGGCGTGACCGTCATCACGTTCCCCGAGCCCAATCGCGCGGTGGTCGACGTTCGAGGAGGTGCACCCGGAACCCGTGAGACGGACGTCCTGGGGGATGCGATCAAGCCCGTCACCGTGAACGCGCTCGTGTTCGCCGGAGGATCGGCGTTCGGCCTCGCCGCCGCGAACGGCGTCGTCGAGGAGATCGAGAGCGAGGGACGGGGAGCGCCGACTCCCGCCGGACCGGTTCCGATCGTCCCGGCCGCCATCGTCTTCGACCTCATGACCGGCGACGTCCGGGGACGACCGGAGGCCGAGCACGGCGCCGCCGCCTACAAGAACCGATCCGGAGCCGCCGTTGCGATGGGACGCGTCGGCGCCGGAGCGGGAACGACCGTCGGAGCCTGGAGAGGCCCGGGAGCGATCCGGTTCGCCGGGATCGGGTCGGCCGCCGTGCGAGTCGGCGAATCGACCGTGGGCGCTCTGGTCGTCCTGAACGCAGCCGGGGACGTCTTCTCCCTCGAGGGGGAATCCCTCACCGGTGGCGAGCCGGACTCGCTCGCACCCCCGATCGGTTCGGTGCCGGGGGACAACACGACGCTCGTGTGCGTGGCGACCGATGCGGGAATCGAAGATCGGAACGAACTGCGGCGGATCGCGATCCGCGCGCACGACGCGATCGGTGCATGCATCCGCCCCACACACACCAGGTACGACGGCGACTCCGCTTTCGTGGTCTCGTTCGGTTCGATGGATGCGAACCTCGACGCACTGCAGCAGGCGGCCTTCGTGGTGGTCGGGCGTGCGATCGAACGCGCCGTCGCCGAAGCCGGGCGTGCGTCGTGAGCGAGACCGTCGCCGAGCAACTGGGCGCTCTCAGAGCCGCGGCGCTGGCATGCACCGCATGCCGCCTGTCCGAAGGCAGGACGCACGTCGTGTTCGGAGACGGGTCGCCGGACGCCGACGTCGTCATCGTCGGGGAAGCCCCCGGACGGCGAGAGGACGAGCAGGGAGTCCCGTTCGTCGGTCCCTCCGGGAAGCTCCTCGACCGTCTCCTGGCCGAGATCGGTCTCGAGCGGGACGACGTCTACATCGCCAACGTCGTGAAGTGCCGGCCGCCGGGCAACCGGGATCCGCGTCCGGACGAAATCGAGGCCTGCAAGGGCTACCTCCGCGAGCAGCTGCGGCTCATCGACCCGAAGGTCGTCGTCACGCTCGGGAACTTCTCCTCCAAGCTGCTGCTCAAGACCGACACGGGGATCACACGCCTGCGCGGCACGGCCTACGAGTGGTGGGGCCGGCATCTCGTTCCGACGTTCCACCCCGCGGCGGCGCTGCGGGGCTCGGCCAGGGTTCTCGAGGACATGCGGTACGACTTCAGTCTCATCCGCGACGCCATCGACGGTAACCTTGCATCGCAAGACGATCCCGAGCCGGAGACGACACCCGCTTCGGGCCCCGACCCCGAGCAACTCGGCCTCTTCGGCCGTTGAGACCCGCATGATCACGATACGAACCCGATCACCCGAAGAGACGCTGGCTCTCGGTCGCCGTCTCGCCACCCTGCTCTCTCCAGGCGACGTCATCCTGCTCGAAGGACGGCTGGGAACGGGCAAGACGCTCCTGACGTCCGGCATCGCCCAGGGACTCGGAATCGACGGTCCGGTCGCGAGCCCGACGTTCGTCATCGCCCGCGTCTACCGGGACGGCTTCCTCCCGCTCGTGCACGCCGACGTATACCGCCTGAGCTCGATCCTCGAGTTCGAAGACCTCGATCTGGAAGACACCGCAGCGAGCGGCGTGCTGATCATCGAATGGGGCGAAGCCATCGAGGACGCCGTATCGGCCGACCGGCTCGTCATCGAGATCGAGATGGACACCGAAACCGATCGCACCTTCCGTTTCGTCCCGCACGGATCGTGGCGCGAGCGCTCGCTCGAGGGGCTGGCGTGAAGATCCTGGCCATCGAAACGGCGACGCCCGCATCGTCCGTAGCCCTCGGCGACGGCGGAACGCTCGCGGCGATGAGCGTCCGCGTGGATCGTCGCGGTCACGTCGGCTTCCTCGTCCCCGCGATCGAGTTCTGCTTCGAACAGACCGGATGGGATCGCCACGACGTTGAAGCGGTCGCCGTGGACGTGGGGCCCGGCCCGTTCACGGGGATCCGGGCCGGAATCGCCACCGCCCAGGCGTTCGCCGCGGGCGTCGGTGCGCCGCTGATCCCCATCTCGTCTCTGACGGTTCAGGCGCTTCGGGCCGCCACCGGGCATCGAAGGATCTGGTCGGTCGTCGACATGCGCCGCGGACAGGTCGCCGCCGCCCCGTTCCGGCCGTTGCCGGGCGGCGTTGCCCCGGACGGTACCGCCGAGGTCGTGGGCCCGGATGAGTTCCGGGCGATGCTGGACGCAGATCAGGCGGACACGCTCGTCGTCGGCGATTGGCAAGCGTTGCCGGAGGCGATGTGGGGAGGGCTCCATCGCGTGCGGCTCGGTCGCCCCAGGTATCCGTCGGCAGACGTCATGCTCGAGATTGCAGCCATCCGTGCCGCACACGGCGACTTCACGGCCGCCGAGGACGTCCGCCCCGACTACATGCGCGAGCCCGACGTTCAGATCAACTGGAAGACGTTCCGGTCCGAGGGGGTGTGGCCGTGAACATCCGCACCATGACCAGGAGCGATGTGCCGGCGGTCGCGACCCTCGAGCGTGAGATCTACCCGGAGCCGTGGTCGGCGCGGGTGTTCTTCGACGAACTCGGCCGGGACAACCGGGTCTACGTGGTCGGCACCGACGACGGTCGGATCCTCGGATACGGCGGCGTGATGCTGATCGAAGAGGATGCGCACGTGACGACGCTCGCCGTGATCCCCGGCGTGCGGCGCCGACGATTGGGGACCAGGATCCTGCTGACGCTCGTCGAGGAGGCCGTGGACCGGGGTGCGCGTCACCTCACGCTCGAGGTGCGCGCCACGAACACGAACGCGCAGCAACTCTACGAGCGGTTCGGGTTCGCCCCGGTCGGGAAGCGCAAGGGGTACTACGACGGCGAGGACGCGATCGTCATGTGGGCGCTCGACGTCGATGCCGACGAGTACGGAAGCCGGCTCGACGCGATCCGCGCCGGGCTCGATGGGGAAAGCCCATGACGGATCCGCTCATCCTCGGGATCGAGACGAGCTGCGACGAGACGGGCGTAGCGGTCCTCGAAGGTCTCACCGTTCGATCGTTCGTCCTCGCGTCCCAGATCGAGGAGCATGCCCGGTTCGGTGGGGTCGTCCCCGAGGTCGCCGCGAGGGCTCACGTCGAGGCGATCCGCCCCCTCGTCCATCAGGCGGTGACCGGTGCGGGCATCCATCCGGACCAGCTCGACGCGATCGCCGTGACCCGCGGCCCGGGGCTCATCGGTGCGCTCATGGTCGGGTACGCCTTCGGGAAGGCGCTGGCGTGGACGTTGGGGAAGCCGCTCTACGGCATCGACCACATGGAGGGGCATCTCTACGCTCCGCGGCTCGAATACGCGGCGTACGAGCCTCCGGCGATCGTGCTTCTTGCTTCCGGAGGGCACAGCGAGATCATCCACGTTCGCGCGTGGGGCGACTACTCCACACTGGGCACGACGATCGACGACGCCGCGGGTGAGGCGTTCGACAAGCTCGCCCGGTTCATGGGCCTCGGCTACCCGGGTGGCCCGGTGATCGACGCCGAGGCGGAGAACGGGAACCCGGATGCGGTGAGATTCCCCAGGGCGCTGAGAGATCGGCCGTTCGACTTCTCCTTCTCCGGTCTCAAGACGTCGGTCGTCACCTACCTCGAGAAGGCCAAGCGCGAGGGGACCCTGCCCTCGAGGCCCGACGTAGCGGCTTCGATCCAGGAAGCCATCGTCGACGCGCTCGTCGAGAAGACGTTCAACGCCGTGGACGAGACGGGTGTCACGGTCGTCGGCGGTGGCGGCGGCGTGCTCGCCAACCGGAGGCTCCGGGTCCGTCTCCGGGAAGAGGCCGACCGGAGGGGCATCGACCTGTTCATCCCTTCGATCCGCATGTGCACCGACAACGGAGCCATGATCGCTGCAGTCGCGATCGACCGGATGAAGAACGGCGGGGCACCCGACGGCTGGTCGTTCGACGTGGACCCGGGAATGCGGCTGGATTCGTGAAGCGGGGAATCCACCTCGGAACGATCGGCGGGGTCGAGATCGTCGCCGACCTGTCGGTCCTCGTCATCTCCGCGCTCCTCATGTGGGTCGTGTACGTCGACATCGGCGTCACGTATCCCGACACGGATCCCGTCGTCGGGACGATCATCGCCGTCCTCGCCGGCGTCGCGTTCACCGCGTCGGTCTTCGCACACGAAGGAAGCCATGCTGCGATGGCGATCCATCGCGGACTGGTGGTACGCAGGATCCGTCTGCTCGGCTTCGGCGGGTACACCGAGATGGAAGGCGACGCCGGACGGCCGGCAGACGAGTTCGTGATCGCCGTGGCCGGCCCGATGGTGTCCTTCGCCCTGTCCGGCCTGCTCTGGCTTCTCTCGCTCGTGACGGTCGGTATGCCCGCCGCCCGGTCGTCGATCCAGTTCCTCGCCTTCGCGAACCTGTTCATCGGCGCGTTCAACCTGTTGCCGGGTTTCCCGCTCGACGGCGGTCGTGCGCTTCGGGCTGCGATCTGGCGGGTCACCGGAGACAAGGTCCGGGCGACCGAAGCGGTCGTGCGGGCCGGTCGGGTCATCGGATGGGCGGTCGTCGCCGTCGGGACCTTGTACGCGTTCGCGAGCTTCCAACCGGTGACGCTGCTGCTCATCGTCCTCGGCTGGTACCTGCTTCGCAGCGCCGAGGGGGCGGGTCGCCGCGAGCGGCTCCTCGCCCGGGTCGGCGGTCTCGTTGCCGGCGACGTGATGCGCAGGACCCCGGATCCGGTTCCCGGGGACATGCTCGTCGACCGCGTGATCGAGTTGTTCCAGATCGGCGATCGGCTCCGCTCGCTCCCCGTCGAGGTCGACGGCCGGATCCGCGGCGTCCTCGGTCAGCCGGAGATCGACAGGCTCTCACCGGTGCGGCGGGTCATGAGCCATGCCTCACAAGCGATGACGCAGATCGGGCCTGGCGACGTGATCGACGTCGACACGCCTCTCGAATCGATGATGAACCGGGCGCCGGGCAAGACCGGCCGTCTCGTCGTCGTGGAGGATGGGCGGGTGGTCGGGATGATCGAAGGCGTCGATCTGGGATCCGTCGTAGCCGACTAGAGGGAGCGCCCGGGGGAGTTCGGGCCCCTCACCGAACGGCTTAGCACTCGTGTGACGAGAGTGCCAGAGTCGTGGTATGATTAGCACTCGGAATCATCGACTGCTAGACCAGTAAGGAGGAGTCGGATGAATTTGAAGCCTCTCGGCGACCGGATCGTCGTGAAGCCCAGGGACGAAGAGGAATCTCGCACCGCGAGCGGACTCGTGATCCCGGATACGGCGAAAGAGAAGCCGCAGCTCGGCGAAGTTCTCGCCGTCGGACCCGGGGAGTTCAGAGACGGGGAACGGGTCCCCATGGATGTCAAGGTCGGCGACGTCGTCTTCTACTCGAAGTACGGCGGCACCGAAGTCAAGGTCGAAGGTGAGGAATACCTCGTGTTGTCCTCCCGCGACGTTCTCGCCGTTCTCGCCTAGGAGGTACCACTGAATGGCAGCCAAAGAACTGAAGTTCAATGAGGAAGGCCGACGGAGCCTCCAGGCCGGTGTCGACAAGCTCGCCGACGCCGTCAAGGTGACGCTCGGACCGAAGGGTCGTAACGTCGTCCTCGAGAAGAAGTGGGGCTCGCCCACCATCACGAACGATGGTGTGACGATCGCCAAGGAGATCGAGCTCGACGACCCGTACGAGAACATGGGCGCCCAGCTCGCCAAGGAAGTCGCCAACAAGACGAACGACGTTGCCGGTGACGGCACGACGACCGCCACGGTGCTCGCTCAGGCCATGGTCAAAGACGGGCTCCGTCTCGTCGCCGCCGGGACCAACCCGATGGAGATCAAGACCGGTATCGAGGAAGCCGTAGCGAGGGTGGTCGAGAGCATCGCCACCGCCGCGACGCCGGTGTCGAGCGACGACAAGGGCGCCATCGCCTACGTCGCTGCGAACTCGGCGGCGGATTCGACCATCGGCGACCGCATCGCCGACGCCATGCATAAGGTCGGCAACGAGGGTGTCATCACCGTCGAGGACAGCCAGACGTTCGGCGTGGAGCTCGAGTTCACGGAGGGCATGCAGTTCGACAAGGGCTACATCTCGCCGTACTTCATCACCGATGCCGATCGTCAGGAAGCGGTCCTCGAGGATCCGTACCTGCTCATCGTCAACTCGAAGATCAGCTCGGTCCAGGACATGCTCTCGATCCTCGAGAAGGTCATGCAGTCCGGCAAGCCGCTGCTGATCATCGCCGAGGACGTCGAAGGTGAAGCGCTCGCGACGCTCGTCGTGAACAAGATCCGCGGAACCTTCCAGTCCGTGGCCGTCAAGGCCCCCGGGTTCGGTGAGCGGCGCAAGGCGCAGCTGCAGGACATCGCGATCCTCACCGGCGCGACCGTGATCTCGGAAGAGGTCGGGCTCAAGCTCGATGGTGTGACGATGGACCTGCTGGGCAAGGCCCGCAAGGTCGTCATCACCAAGGACGACACCACGATCGTCGAAGGTGCGGGTAGCCACGCCGACGTCGAAGCGCGGGTGAAGCAGATCCGTCAGGAGATCGAGAACTCCGACTCCGACTGGGATCGTGAGAAGCTCCAGGAGCGTCTCGCGAAGCTCTCCGGCGGCGTTGCCGTCATCAAGGTGGGTGCCGCGACCGAGGTCGAGCTCAAAGAGCGGAAGCACCGCATCGAGGACGCCATCCAGGCGACCCGCGCGGCCGTCGAAGAGGGCATCGTGCCCGGCGGCGGTGTTGCGCTCCTTCGTGCCGGCGTAGCGATCGACAAGCTCCGCGGCGGCTCCGACGACGTGAAGGCCGGGCGTCAGCTCGTCAAGCGTGCGCTCGAGGCCCCGCTCCGCCAGATCGCGGTGAACGCAGGGCATGAGGGCGGCGTCGTCGTCAACAAGGTCCTCAACGAGTCCGAAGGCAACGAGGGCTTCAACGCCATGACCGGCGTGTACACCGACCTCATCGAGGACGGCGTCATCGACCCGGCCAAGGTGACCCGTTCGACGCTGCAGAATGCGGCATCGATCGCGGCGCTTCTCATCACGACCGAGGCGTTGGTCGCCGAGAAGAAGGAAGACGTTCCTGCGATGCCGGCCGGCGGTCACGACGCCGGCATGGGCGGCATGGACTTCTAGAGCTACCAGCTACCAGCTGGGAGCTGTGAGTCGAAGAGCGGAGGGG
>JAOZRW010000003.1:50672-53395 GCA_029939995.1 Acidimicrobiia bacterium
TGGCGGCCTGTGAGGGCCGCCCCTCCGCTTGGTAGATCAGGAGGTCGGGTGGGGGCTTCGTTGACCCGGATCTACGGGTTCAGGAGGATGCCGTCTTCGACGAGCTGCTCCTTCACGGCCGGCCACTCGTCCTCCAGGATGCTCCACACCGTGTGATCGAGCCAGGCGGCACCCACCTTCACCTCGTCGCGGAGCACTCCCTCATAAGTCAGGCCGAGACGCTTGGCGATCCGGTCGGATCGTTCGTTCCCCACCGCGATCCGCAGGACGATCTTGTGATACTGAAGCTCGGCGAAACCGATCTCGATCGCCCTGGCCGTTGCTTCGGTTCCGAGGCCTTCACCGGTGAGGTCCGAGCGGATCCAGTATCCGATCTCCCCGATCCGGTTCGGTGTCGACGTCGGCCAGATGGAGATGTTGCCGACATGGAAGTCGGGTTCTTCGGGGAGCCGGATCGCGAAGTCGAACGCTCTGCCGTCGTTCCAGGCCGATGCCGAGTCGCGGACGAAGCGGTGGGCGACGGATCGTTCGTACCCGAGGGCCCAGGGAAGCCAGGTCTGGAGTTCGGGGAGCGAGGCGCGGACGGCGTCGTGCATCGGGCCGACGTCCCTCCGGCGGAACGGCCGGAGGATGAGCCGCGGCGTGGTTCGCGGACGACTGTTGAGATGCTGCGTCATCAAGTGCAGCCTATCGACTTATGCTCTCCTGATGGATCTCTGGGACCGTCTCGCGACCCTTCCGGCCGTAGCAACGGCGCCGGACGCGGGCTACGCCGTCCTCGTCCCTCTCTATGAGGACGAAAACGGGACGGTCCGGATCGTGTTCACGCGCCGGCCGGAGCACATGCGCACGCACCCCGGCGACGTCGTGTTCCCGGGTGGGGGCCGGGAGGAGGGGGAGGATGCCGTGGCCACCGCTCTACGGGAGGCATGGGAAGAGGTGCGCCTGCCGGCGGAGAACGTCGTCGAGATCCTGGGCGGGCTCACTCCCGTCACGACACGGGACCGGACCCGTCTCATCGTCCCCGTCGTTGCCAGGATCGACCGTCCCGACGAGCTCGTGCCGGACCCCGCTGAGGTCGAGCACATCATCGAGCCTCCGATCGAGCACCTGCTCGACGAATCGCGGTGGGTGACGCAGCCCTGGCACGGTCACGATCTGTGGTTCTACGAGTTCGCGGAGGGGATGCTGTGGGGCGCCACCGCGTTCATGGTGCGGGAGCTCCTGGAGCATCTGAGATGAGCCACAAGCTGCAAGCCACAAGCCGCAAGACCGGAACGATCATGGAGGTGGGAGTGTGACTCACGAGGGATTCGAAGGGTCCGGGACGCAGGACGATGTCTCGTATCACATGTCGACGGACGACTTCCGTCGATACGGGTACGAGGTGATCGACTGGGTCGCCGACTACCTCGACACCGTGGCGGATCGGACGATCACGCCTGCGGTCGAGCCCGGCGCCATCCGGGAGATGATCCCGGCGGAGGCGCCCGAGAAGCCGGAACCGTTCAGCGCGATGCTGAGGGATCTCGACGACGTCGTGATGCCGGGCATCACCCACTGGCAGTCCTCCGGGTGGTTCGGCTACTTCCCCGCGAACACCTCGCCCCCGTCCATCCTCGGCGAACTGGTCTCGGCGGGGCTCGGCGTCCAGGGCATGCTGTGGTCGACGAGCCCGGCGGCAACCGAGATCGAGGAGGTCGTCGCCGACTGGTCGGTCGATCTGCTCGGCCTCCCCGCCGGTTGGAAGACGGAAGGCCCGGGCGGCGGCGTCATCCAGATGAGTGCGTCGGACTCGACGCACACGGCGCTCGTCGTCGCGAGAGAGCGTGCGCGCGGGAGCGCCGAGAACATGGTCGTCTATGCGTCCGAGCAGGCCCATTCGTCGATCGAGAAGGGTGCCCGTGTGGCCGGCTACGGCCACGTGCGCCTCGTTCCCGTCGACGGCCGGTACGCGATGAGATCCGACGCGTTCGAACGAGCGGTCGAGTCCGACATCGCCGCGGGGCTGATCCCCGTCGCCGTCGTGTCGGCCGTCGGAACGACCGCGACGACGGCCGTCGACCCCGTCCGGGAGATCGGGGAGATCGCACGATCCCACGGGATCTGGCATCACGTGGACGCCGCCTATGCGGGGACGGCGATGATCTGCGACGAGTTCCGACACTTCCAGGACGGTCTCGAACTCGTCGATTCGTACACGTTCAACCCGCACAAGTGGATGTTCACGAACTTCGACTGTTCGCTCTTCTACGTCGCCGACCGTGCCCCGCTGATCGAAGCGTTGAGCATCCTGCCCCCGTATCTCCGCAACGAGGCATCGGCGTCCGGACGGGTCATCGACTACCGGGACTGGCACGTGCCGCTCGGCAGGCGGTTCCGCGCGTTGAAACTCTGGTTCGTCCTCCGGTCGTACGGTGCGGAGGGGATCCGGCACCACGTTCGCGAGCACGTCGCCCTGGCCCGGTCGCTGGCGGACCGGATCGCAGCCCATCCGGGACTCGAGCTCGTCGCACCGGTTCCGTTCGGTCTCGTGTCGTTCCGCCACATCGGCGGCAACGATCCGACGCGAACGCTCGCCGACGCGATCAACGCATCGGGTTGGGCCTATGTGACCCCATCCACCATCGATGAGATGACGTTCATCCGCGTCTCGATCGGCCAGACCAACACCACGGCGGAGCAGGTCGACCGACTGTGGGAGTTGATCGAGCGAGAAGTAG
>JAOZRW010000003.1:53495-101161 GCA_029939995.1 Acidimicrobiia bacterium
CGGGTATGGAACCGCTCATCATCCCCGCAGAATCCCACCGTCTCGACCGCGCCTCGGACGATGCCCCAGAGATGCTCATGGAGCGAGCAGGCCTCGGCGTGGCGCTCACCGCCGTCGAGATGGGGATCGGATACGGGGATCGGGTCATCGTTCTCGCCGGAAAGGGGAACAACGGGGGCGACGGGTACACCGCAGCGAAGCACCTCGCGCGGCGGGGCGTGCAGGTGAGCGTGCGCTCGTTCGGGTATCCGCGCGGTGACGCCGGTCCCGCCCGTGCAGCATCTGTTGCCGCCGCTCGCGCCGGAGTCTCCATCGACACGATCGGGGAACCGGAAGAGGCCGACCTGATCATCGACGCCCTCTACGGCGTCGGGTTCCACGGATCGCTCGCCGACACGCTGGTTCCGTGGACCCGTGTCGACGTTCCCGTTCTCTCCATCGACGTTCCCTCCGGTCTGGATGCGACGACCGGGCTCGTGGAGAACGCGGCGTTCTACGCCGACGCGACCGTCACCTTCCAGGCTGCCAAGACGGGACACATCCTCGGCGAGGGGCCGGAGCGGAGCGGAGAGCTGTTCATCCTCGACATCGGACTCGGCGAACCCAGGCCGAGTCTCATGCTCTGCGAGGAAATCGATGCCCCGTGGCCGGTGCGGACGCGTCACGCGCACAAGTGGTCGGTCGGATCGGTGGCGGTGGTCGGAGGATCTCCGGGTCTCACCGGTGCTCCGATGCTCGCGGCCCGGTCGGCACTCAACGCGGGCGCCGGTGCGGTCACGATCGTGTGCCCCGGTGCTCTCCAGCCGATCTACGCAACGATGGATCCGGGAGTGATGAGTCGGGCGATCGGCGCCGGCGACCGGTTCGGGTCCGATGACACCGCAGCGGTCCTCGACGCCGCAGCACGCTACGACGTGCTTGCGATCGGTCCCGGCCTCGGCAGCGTTGATCCGGCGTTCGTCGAGGGATTGCTTGCCGGCTGGGATGGGCCGGTCGTCGTGGACGCCGACGGGTTGAACGCCCTCACGGGACCCCCTGCGCTGCGCCGCACCGACGACACGATCATCACGCCTCACGCCGGTGAGTTCGCCAGACTGGCCGGAGGCGTTGCCTCTCACGAATCTGCAGCACGGCTGGCCGCCGATACGGGCGCAACCGTTCTGTTGAAGGGGAACCCGACGTTCGTGACGGACGGTGACGCGACGTGGGTGGTCGCGTCGGGTGGCCCGGAACTCGCGACCATCGGTACCGGGGACGTGCTCACCGGGATGGTGGCGGCGTTCGCGGCGGGCGGTTTGCCTGCCGACGTTGCCGCCCGGTCCGCCGCGTTCCATCACGGCTCTGCAGGGGCACGGTTGTCGCGATCCGCCGTGGTGACGGCGACGGGCCTCGCCGCGGAGGTCGGACGCTGACCGTTCGACACCTGCAGCGCGTGCGCGCCTCGGAAGGTTCGAACATGCGCCCGGGACACGACAACCGGAAATGGGGTCTATCTGTCCTGGCTCGTTCGATGCTCCTGCCGAAGATCGTCATGCTCCCGCCCGTCCGAACTGCGGAGCGTTGTCTCAACGCGACCGCTCGTGCTCGTCGACGGATGGGGCATCATCCGGGGCGAGTACGAATATCAAACCCCGAAGTCGGATCCCGATAGGATCATCCACACCCCGATGTCCTCGCCGAGGAAATTCGGAGCGGGAAGGGCGCAGCAGCGCTCGCATGCGGGGCCGCCCACTTCTTCCTCTGCTACCCATGAGTTGATGACGACTCACGATCATCCTCGCATCGATCGTCGGAGCGCTCGCGGTGACCGCGGTGCTCGAACCGGGCGGCTATGACGTGATGCGTAGCAACAAGATGGTCGAGTTCGAGGCCGGTGACGTGGTCCCCCTGACTCTCATCTTCGAGAGCGCACCGTCGCAGACCGTCGCTGCAGAGATCCGCGACAACTAGATCCGGCTACGGGCGAAGGATCATCCGCAGCAGGATCGCCAGTCGGGGTTGTCCGGGGCGGTCTCTTCCCAGCTCCGCATGTACGCGGTCAGCGCATCGATCTCTTCGAGCGTCAACGGCCCGCCGAAGTCGAGCGAGTAGGCGGCCATCAGCGATCCGGGGATACCGGTGGAGATCAGGCCTTTGACCTGATCGTCGACGGTGGCCGCGAGGAACTGTTGTGAATTGAGGCCGGGCCCGACCCCGCCCTCTCCCTGCGGACCGTGGCACGAACCGCAGTTGAGCGAGTACAGGTCCGCTCCCTGCGCAACGAGGCTCGCCTGGTGCTCTTCGAGTGAGTCGGCCCGTGCCGCCGGCTCGAACCACGAGTAGAAGAGGAAGCCGAGGATCAAGATGACCATGACGACGAGGCCGCTGATCATCCACTTGTCGGTCGACCGCTCCAGGCCCTCGTCGACGGATCGGTACGTCATCAGCACACCTCCGATCCCGGAGGCGATCCCTTGGTCACCTCGGTCGTGTCGATCTCGATGATCCCCTCGACGACCTCGGTCGCAAGGTGATCCATTCCCCGGGGCGCGGGGCCTTCGATGTAGCACCCCTCCCTCGTGAACTTCGATCCGTGACAGGGGCATTCGAAGCGGTCGTTCTCGTCGATGTACGGCACGCGGCATCCGAGATGTGTGCACACCTCTGAGAACGCGACCACGTCGCCGTCGATGTTGACGAGGTAGCCGCGAGCCTCGCGGACTTCGACGACGCCGGTCTCAGGGACGGCGTCCGGTGCGATCGTCCGCACGATGGCGTCGAAACCGGCAGCGAGGCGCGGCTTCAGGAGGTCCCACGACGTGACTGCACCTGCGGCCGCCAGCAGGCCGAAGCCGACCTTCCACGTCGTCGACAGGAACGAACGTCTCGTTACTTCACTCATAGTTCACCATGCCATTCTTGCCACGGCCATACCCATGACCAGTTCTCTCCCCGGAACATGAACCCGATGAGCGTGAGAGCGATCCACAGCACCATGAACACGGTGAACGTGGCCCGTGCGATCTGTCGTTTCCTCGGATCGAGTGACGGGTTGCGGTCGACGTACGGAAGTGCGACGAGGCCGAGCACGATCGCGCCCGGTACGAGGACACCGGCGACGAGGGGGTGGAACTGTGCGAGCAACTCCTGGAGGGCGGCAAAGTACCACGGCGCCTTCTCCGGATTCGGCGTGTTGAGCGGGTTGGCGATCTCGCGCAACGGTGCGTCGAAGAACACGGCGATCAGGACGACGACCAGGATGACCACGAGCGCCGCGACCGCGTGCCGGACCAGGAGGTTCGGCCACACCATCACCGTCTCTTCCGCCGCCGGCTCCTTGCGGTCGCCGACGCCCGGCTTCCCCGGAACGACCCCGAGGAGCCGCTTGTCGCCGATGATCTTGGGATCGGGGTCAAGCATCGATATCTCCCGTCTTGGTATCGAGTGTCAGCATCGCATCCTTGCGCCAGCGCCAGATGTGAAGGGTCAGAACGCCGACGAGAGTCAGGGGCAGAACCGCCACATGGAGCACGTAGAAGCGAAGGAGCGTGGCGGATCCGACCGTCGGCCCGCCGAGCATGAGTTCCTGAACCTGATCGCCGATCAGCGGCACGTAGGCGGCCATCGAGGTTCCGACCGTCACGGCCCAGTAGGCGAGTTGGTCCCAGGGCAGCAGGTAGCCGGTGAACGAGAGCAGCAGCGTGATGACGAGCAGCACGACACCGACGACCCAGTTGAACTCTTTCGGCGGCTTGTAGGCGCCCCGGTAGAACACCCGCGCGAGATGTGCCGCGACGGCGAGCACCATCAGGTGGGCTGCCCAGCGGTGGGCGTTCCTGAGGAACTGGCCGAAAGCGACCTGGGTCTGAATGTTCTGAACGTCCCCGTAGGCGTTCGCCGGTGACGGCACGTAGAAGAACATGAGGAAGACCCCGGTGACCGTCAGGATCCCGAACAGCACGGCCGACGTCACTCCGAGGAATCCCGTGTACTTGAACGTGATCTCGACCTTGCGCACCTTCACCGGATAGAGGTGCAGCAGGAAGTTGGACCAGTGGCCGGCGGCGCGATCTCGCTCCGTCACCCGATCCGGGGAGCGGAAGAACGAACCGCCGATCGTGGATTTCCGTATCCGTTCAGAGAGATTCACGTGGGTACTCCTATCCCCGACCACATGGCCATCGAGAGCGCGTTGGGTGGACAACGTTCGATACACAAGCCACAGCGGATGCACGATGTCTCGTCGAGGAGCAGGGCCGTGGCTCCCGGCCGCTCGCCGACCTCCTCAGACGGGACCAGGGAGATGATGTCCAGAGGGCAGACGTCTACGCACAAGGCGCAGAGGACGCAGATGTCGACGTCGAGTTCGATGTTGGCGAAACACCGCAGGCAGCGAGCGGCCTCGCACCGTGCCTGTTGCTCGGTGAATCCGAGTTCGACCTCGCTGAGACCCGTCCGGCGATCGGTCGCGAGCACCGGGACCGGGATCCGGTCGAGCCGGTCGTAGGTGTCGTTCAGACGATGGAACTGGGAGAGCTCGACGAGCTGTCCCTCGACTTCCGGCGGTGCCTCCCCGGTGAAGGTTCGGTGGATATCGGCGGCGACGGTGCGACCATCGGCGATCGCATCGATGAGCGTTCTCGGTCCTCGTGCAGCGTCTCCTCCGGCCCACACGTTGTCGAGAGAGGTCTTGAGCGTCGTCTCGTCGATCCCGATGGTGCGACGGGGCGAGATCTCCGGACCCGACTCCCCGAGCGCGTCGAGGTCGATGGCCTGACCGATCGCGAGGATCACCGTGTCGGCTTCGAACGACTGCACGTCATCGGGATCGAACTTGGGGGCGAAGCGGCCCTCTTCGTTGAACACCGACAGCACACCGATGGTTTCGAGCCCGGTGACCTTCCCGTTCTCGGCGAGGATCCTCGCCGGTCCACGCCGGTGGATGAAGGTGATGTCTTCCGCCGCGGCCTCCTCGAGCTCGAACGGCGACGCCGGCATCTCCTCTTCGGATTCGAGCGAGAACACGGTCACGTTGGTGGCGCCTTCCCTAGCGGCAGACCTCGCCACGTCGAGCGCTTCGAGCATCATTTCGGGGTCCTGGTCGTCGAGGTCGCTCGCCCGGGCCTCCGCGTAGTCTTCCCGTCGCAGCGCGGATCGTGCCGCATCCATGGCGACGTCACCGCCGCCGATGACGAGGACGCGCTCGCCGACATCGACGTGGTATCCCTGGTTGACGTTGATCAGGAACTCGATGGCCTTGAGCACACCGTCGGCCTCGTGGCCCTCGATGTCGAGCCCACGCCCGAGCGTTGCGCCGATCGCGAGGAACACGGCGTCGTGGCGGTCGCGAAGCTCGTCGAGTTGCACGTCGACACCGAGCTTCGTGTTGAGATGGACGTCGACGCCGAGGCTCACGATGGCGTCGAGTTCGGCGTTGAGAAGATCACGATCGAGCCGGTACTCCGGGATACCGAGCTTCATCATGCCGCCGAGTTGGGCGGTGGCCTCATAGACGGTGACGGCGTAGCCGAGGCGGCGGAGATCATGCGCACACGCCATGCCGGAGGGCCCGCCGCCGACGATACCGATGCTCTGCTTCCGTTCCTCGCCCTTGTACTCGGCGACGGATCGCCAGGTGTCGCTGCCCGCCTCGACGCCGTACTTCTCGGTGACGAAGCGTTTGAGCGCACGGATGGCGATCGGTGTGTCGATCGTGCCTCTCCGGCAGGCGTCTTCACAGGGGGCGGCGCATACCCGGCCGCAGACCGAGGCAAAGGGATTGGGCAGGCGCGCCGTCAAATAGGCGAACTCATCGTCGCCGTCTGCGATCGCGGCGACGTACGTCCCGGCGTTCGTGTGAACGGGGCAAGCGGCGAGACAGGGGATGTTCTCGTCGTAGAACCGAAGGGGCTGCATCAGATGTAGCGGTCCTTCTGAGCGAAACGCAACCCGATCAAGGCGACCGCGAGCGCACCGAACCAGACCCCGGACACGATGAGGCTGACGATCGTGTCCCACGCGCTACTCGACATCAGCCCGGAGAGCAGGTCGCGGACGACGGCCAGGGAATTCGGCTCCATGAGGTAGGAGGGAAGCCAGACCGTAGCGAACGCGACGTAGAGGACGATCACGGCCACTTTGAGCCACACCTGGAGCGTCGTGAACCTGCCATCGGATCCCCGTTTGGCTCCCAGCGGCCCGAGCATCGAAGCGATCGTCGAGCCGACACCTTTCGTGGACGCGTCCGCCGGGATGTCCTGATTTGCTGCCATAGCTGGGAGCCTAATTTGGCGATCGACGATTCCCAAATAGGTCGGAGATTTCAGGGTCTTACGGCCCTAGCGTTGTACCGCCCGTCCATCTCGAATGCGAGAGCGGCCGCTCCGGAGAGCGGCCGCGATCCCGGGACGACGTGACGCCTGCTACTGCGAGGTCCGGAGATAGTCGACGAGATCCGCAAGGTCCGGTTCGGTGAGGGGTGGATCCCCGCCCTTGGGCGGCATGTCGACCCCGATCGTGTTGGCCGGGGTCGATCGTGGACCGTCCGGCGGCAACGAACGGCATGAGATCGGCATTCGGCAGGGATTGGATGAACTCGTTGTCGTGCATGTCGGGGCCCAGCCCGTCGACACCTTCGGCGTTCTGCTCGTGACAGGCGGCGCAGGTCGTCTTGAAGATCGCCTGCCCGCCGGCGGTACCGACGTCGTCGCCGTGTCGCTCACGTTCGAGTAGCCGCACGCCGCGACCCCGAGGACAAGCGCGGCCAGAAGTGGCACCCACTACCTGGTCTTCATGTCCTGTCTTCCACGGTTTCGTATCACCACCCCGTAGAGGCGGTCACAGTCGATCTGTGTTCGCTCCCGACGTCACCCGATCGTGCATCCCGACGATGCACGGGGTCTGAAGACTCCATCAGCGTATCGAAACCGGAGCCGTTCGCGTCAAGCGACCGTCGCCCCGGCCGCCGGCGTCGACTGCTCCTGGTGGCGCACGAGACCGATGATCAGGCCTTCGCACACGGCCCGCCACGAGGCGTCGATGATGTTCTGATGTACGCCGATCGTGCCCCAGGACCCCTCGACGTCGCTGTGCCGGCAGAGGACCCGCACGCGGGCCGCCGATCCGTCGGACGAGTCGAGGTCGCGGACGCGATAGTCGGTGAGACGCACGCCTGCGAGATGCGGATAGGCGTCGCAGAGGGCGGCGCGCAGCGCCCCGTCGATCGCAGCGACGGGACCGTCGCCTTCCCTCGTCGTCACGATCCGCTCACCGTTCAGCGTGACCTTCACGGTCGCTTCGGCGGTCACCTCGCCCGAGCGATGCTCGACGAAGACCCGGTAGGACTCGAGTTCGAAGAACGGCTGAACCCATCCCTGCACGTCGCGAACGAGGAGTTGGAAGGATCCGTCCGCGGCCTCGAAGTGGTAGCCGTCGTGCTCGAGTTCCTTCACCCGATCCACGACGGTCTGCGCCTCCTCGGGCGACAGGTCGAGGCCCGTGTCGCGTGCTTTGGCGAGGATCGTCGATCGTCCGGCGAGCTCCGACACGACGGTGCGCGTCGTGTTACCGACCGCCGAAGGGGGGAGATGCTCGTACGCATCGGGGCGTCGGGCCAAAGCCGACGTGTGCAGGCCCGCCTTGTGAGTGAACGCCGAACTGCCGACGAACGGCGTGTGGGCGTCGAGGGTCAGGTTGATGTACTCCGCGATGTGATGCGAGACCGTCGTGAGGTGGGGCAGCCGATCCGCGGGGATCGACTCGACGCCCATCTTGAGAGACACGTTCGGGATGACGGAGCAGAGGTCGGCGTTCCCGGTGCGCTCTCCGTATCCGTTCATGCATCCCTGCACCTGGACGACGCCGGCCCGGACGGCGGCGAGACTGTTCGCGACCGCGGTCCCCGAATCGTTGTGGAAGTGACATCCGAGAGCGGCATCGGGGACGCTTTCACCGACCTCGGCGACGATCCGCCCGGCGTCGAAGGGGAGCGTCCCGCCGTTCGTGTCGCAGAGAACGACTCGCTCCGCACCCGCTTCGTGCGCCGCCCGGACCGTGGCGAGCGCGAACTCGGGGTTGGATCGATATCCGTCGAAGAAGTGCTCTGCGTCGAAGAACACCCGCTTCCCGACCGAGCGAAGGTACCGGACCGAGTCGGCGATCATCTCGATCGCTTCTTCGGGCGTGGTGCGCAGCGCATGCTCGACGTGGTAGTCCCAGGACTTGCCGACCAGGCACACCACGTCCGTGTCGGCGGCGACCAGAGCCGCGAGCTGGGCGTCTTCGGCGGCGTCGGCGTCGGCGTGCCGTGTCGAGCCGAAGGCGACGAGCGTCGCCGTTTGGAGATCCAGCTCGGTTTTCGCACGACGGAAGAACTCGTCGTCCTTCGGGTTCGCCCCCGGCCATCCGCCTTCGATGAAGGCAACCCCGAGGTCGTCGAGGAGCCGGCTGATGGCGAGTTTGTCCCCCGCGGTGAGCGAGATGCCCTCCTGCTGGGTCCCGTCTCGCAGCGTCGTGTCGTAGATCTCGATCGTGGTCATGGTGTGTCGTGCTCCGGATAGAGAAAACCCCCCGGCGGGCGGAGGGTTGCGGGCGCACACGGGTTCGTGTGCGCCTAGGTGATGATGATGGTGAAGTTGCGTGCGTCGGTCATGGAGCGGTGAGTATGGTCGATCGGCGCGTCCACGTCAACGGTCGATCGAGCGGGCGATCAACCCGGCGTACGCCCTGATCCCCTCGGCTGTGAGATGCACGCCGTCTTTCACGAAGTATTCGGGATGACCGTCTGCGGCGCTGTTCCAGTCGATCAGATACGCGTTGTCCCATCGGCTCACGCCGTCGGCGATGGCGCTGTTGACCTGGCCTTCGTATCGGCGCGGCACACTGGCGTTGACCACGTACACGCTGCGGATGTTGGAGAGGGCCTCCATCGCCGTGTCGAACGTCTTCGAGTTGAACGGCCCGTTCGTCCCGAGATGGAGAACGACGACGCTTCCGAGCGGTCCGTCCCGACGGACGTCGGTGATGACGTCCGGTACCTGCTTCATCTGTCGGCTGACCTTCGCATAGACGCGGGCATCGTCGATGGCCTTCTCGAGGCCGATCTTCGCCCCGAGCATGACGGAGTCGCCGATCAGTACCGGTGGGGGCGTCGTCACCGACGGCGCGGATGGGGGTACCGGCGTGTTGGGCGCCACCGATGTCGGCAGGGTCGTCGTGGTCGTCGTGGGAGCTTCCGGGAGGTCCTCCTCGACGGCTACCGGAACGCCGTCCGGGGAAGCGGCGATCTCCTGTCCGGGGGGAGGGACGGAGGCGCCTCGGACGAGACCGAGGGTGAGGCCGAGGAGGAAGACTCCGGCGATCACCGGCCACAGGGCCGCAGCCTGCGGGGAGCGTTGGTGCAGAGGGTCGGTGACGCGAGCAACCCATGCCTTGAACCCGTACTTGCGGATCGGCTGCTCCACCCACCGGTATGAGACTTCGGTGATCGCGACGGTGAGCACGAGTTGGACGGCGAGCGCCGTCCAACGGTTCCATGCGACGTCGACGCCGGGGCGCAGGAGCATGAAGATCGGCCAGTGATAGAGATAGAGGCCGTAGGAGCGCTTGCCGACCCACACGAGCGGCCGGTTCCCGAGCAACGGGTTGAGCGCACCTTGCGGGTGAACGGTGACGGCGATGACGACCGCGGTGAGCGTCGAGACGACGAAGAACCCGCCCCGGTAGAGGAAGACGTCGTATTCCCCCATTCTCAGCAGCGTCACGATCAGGAAGGTCAGCGCCACGAAACCGAACGTGTTGAGGATGGCAACACCTCTCGCGGTGAGTCGGCGCGTGAATCTCCACGGCTGCCACAAGAAGGCGAGAGCCACGCCGATGAGGAGGCCGGAAGCGCGGGTGTCGGTGCCGAAGTAGACGCGGGTCGGATCGTCGTAGGGCACGAACATGACCCACATCAAGGCGGTGGACGCGACCGCGCCGGCGAAAGCGACACCGATGAAGCGCCGGGCGGTCTGGCCGTACCCCGTCGAGCGGCGGGCCAGGACGAGCATGCCGCCGGTGAAGATCAACGGGAAGAACAGGTAGAACTGCTCCTCGACGGCGAGCGACCACAGGTGCCGGAGCAGGGGCGGGCGAGCGAAAGCTTCGAAGTAGGACTCCTGGCGGAAGATCGAGACCCAGTTCGTCGAGTAGGTCAACGCTCCGAGGACGTCCTGGTCCAGGCGGTAGAGCGCGTCGCGGGCGAACAGCAGGGCGCCGGTGACGACGAGGATGAGCAGCACACCCAGCGCCGGTAGGAGTCGGCGTGCTCTCCGGAGCCAGAAGCGCTTGAGATCGTTGCCCCCGGTCCGGACCCGTTCGAGGATCAGCAGCGACGTGATGAGGTAGCCGCTGATGACGAGGAACACCTCGACGCCCAGGAATCCGCCGGGGATGAAGCCGAACTCGGCGTGGTACAGGATGACGGCGATGACGGCGATCGCTCGAAGCCCGTCGATGCCGGGCATGTACGGAAGACGAGCGGGGACCGCAGGCGGGACGAGGTCCTGCATGTCCCGGGATGTGTCGATGTTGTGCGTCATGTGTGGAGTCCGGGTGCGCGAGGATCACGCGAAAGCTCGAGGTTTCCTTCCTGAGGCAGCATATCACCGGATCGGATTATCGGGGGAGCATGTTGCCCGGTCGGAGCGGCACCGGTATCCTGGCCCGCATGCAGAAACGGTGCGTCTGGCGGTTCGAGCGGACATAGGGTTCGAGCGCGCCAGGACGATTCCGACGCCGGAGCCCGAGGCCCGGCGTTCTTTCATGAGGAGGAACGGTGACAGAGCAGAAGAAGACGGTGTTCTCCGGTGTCCAACCGACGGGTGCGATGCACTACGGCGGCTACCTGGGGGCGTTCCGCAACTGGGTCGCGCTCCAGGAGGATGAGGCGTACGACGTCATCTACTGCATCGTCGATCTCCACGCGATGACGGTTCCGTACGATCCGCGCGAGTTCAGCCGGCAGCGGCTCGAGACGGCGAAGATGATCCTGGCACTCGGCATCGATCCGGATCGTTCGCTGTTGTACATGCAGAGCCAGGTTCCCCAACACGCCGAATTGGCGTGGATCCTCGGCACGCTCACACCGACCGGTGTGCTCAACCGGATGACGCAGTACAAGGACAAGGTCGACAAGGGCATCCCGTCGAGCCTCGGTCTCTACTCGTACCCGGTGCTGATGGCGGCGGACATCCTGCTGTATCACGCCGATCTCGTCCCCGTCGGCGACGATCAGAAACAGCACCTCGAGATGTCGCGAGACCTCGCGGCCCGGTTCAACAACCGCTTCGCGGAAGTCTTTCCGATCCCGGAGCCGCTGATTCCCGAGACCTCGGCCCGTGTGATGTCGCTCGCCGACCCGACTTCGAAGATGTCCAAGAGCGACCCGAATCCCAAGAACCGGATCGACCTCGACGACACGCCGGATGCGATCCGCAAGAAGATCAAGTCGGCGGTGACGGATTCCGACCCGGTCGTTCGCTACGACGTCGAGGCGAAGCCCGGGATCTCGAACTTGCTTGAGATCATGTCGGCGACGACCGGTCGTTCGATCGAGAGCCTCTCCGACGAGTTCGGGACCGGCGGGTACGGACGGTTCAAAGAGGCGGTGGCGGAGGCGATCGTCGCGGAGTTGGCTCCCGTGCGGATGAAACTCGAGGATCTCGACGACGCCGAAGTCGCGCGCATCCTCCAGAAGGGCGCCCTGGATGCCAGAACCGCGGCCGAGCGGTTCCAGCAGCAGGTACGGGACGCGGTCGGGCTCGGCAGGATCGAGTAGCGGCGGCCGCGTCGCCGAATCTGAGCGCCGTGTACTGAGTACCCTGCCGGATAACGGCCCCAGCACTCGAACGGAAGGCATTTCCCCATGGAGATCGACATCGGCATCGCAAAGTCGGGTCGGCGGGCGTACGGCTTCGACGACATCGCCATCGTTCCGTCGAGGCGGACCCGGGATCCCGAGGACATCGACCTGACCTGGGAGATGGACGCGTTCACGTTCGATCTCCCGCTTCTGGCGGCCGCGATGGATTCGGCGGTGGGTCCGCAGACGGCGATCGAGATCGCCCGACTGGGGGGCCTGGCGGTCCTGAACCTCGAGGGTCTGTGGACGAAGTACGCGGATCCCGAACCGGTGTACGAGGAGATCGCTTCGCTCCCCGACGACCGGGCGACGAGACGGATGCAGGAGCTGTACGCCGCTCCCGTCGATCCGGATCTGATCACGCAACGCGTCGCGGAGATGAAGAGCGCCGGGATCATCACCGCCGCGAGCCTCACCCCGCAGAACGTCACCCGGTACATCGAAGCGGCGAAAGCCGGAGGTCTCGACCTGCTGGTGGTGCAGGGGACCGTCGTGTCGGCGGAGCATGTGTCTTCGACGACCGAGCCGCTGGACCTGTTCGAGTTCATCAGGGAGGTCGAGATGCCCGTCGTCGTCGGCGGCGTCGCCTCCTACTCCGGTGCCCTCCACCTGATGCGGACCGGCGCCGTGGGAGTCCTCGTCGGTGTGGGGCCCGGTGCCGCATGCACGACGCGTGCGGTGCTCGGCATCGGCGTGCCTCAGGCGACCGCGATCGCCGACGCAGCAGGGGCGAGAACGCGATACCTCGAAGAGACCGGCCGGTACGTTCACGTGATCGCCGACGGCGGCATGCGGACCGGGGGCGACATCGCGAAAGCGATCGCGATGGGCGCAGACGCCGTCATGCTCGGTTCGCCGTTCGCCGCGACGGCGGAGGCGCCGGGGAGAGGGATGCATTGGGGGATGGCGACGTTCCATCCGACGCTGCCGCGCGGTTCACGGGTCCGGGCGGGGGAGATCGGGACGATCGAGGAGTTGCTCGTCGGCCCCGCACATGAGAACGACGGGAGGCGGAACCTCTTCGGGGCCCTGCGGACTTCGATGGCGACCACCGGGTACGCCAACGTGAAGGAGTTCCAGAAGGCCGAGGTGATGGTCGCGCCGGCGCTCCAGACGGAGGGGAAGCAACTGCAACGCTCCCAGGGCGTGGGGATGGGCTGACGATGGCGACGACTTCGACCGGGCACGCTTCCGAAGGTGACTTCGACCGGGTGCTCGTCGTCGATTTCGGTGCCCAGTACGCCCAGTTGATCGCGCGCCGGGTTCGTGAAGCCCACGTCTTCTCCGAGATCGTGCCGCGCGACATCACCGCGGACGCGGTCGTCGACAAAGCGCCGGTCGGGATCATCCTCTCCGGCGGCCCGGCTTCGGTCCACGAGGCGGGAGCGTACGGGATCGACGAAGCGATCTTCGATCTCGGCATCCCCATCCTCGGCATCTGTTACGGGCATCAGGTGATAGCGAGCGAGCTGGGAGGAACGGTCGAACGGAACGACGTCGCGGAGTACGGGCCCGCGGAGCTGACCGTGGTCGGCGACTCGCTCATGTTCTCGGGACTGCCCGACGAGCAGCCGGTCTGGATGAGCCATCGGGACGCGGTGACCGAGCCCCCCGCCGGTTTCACGGTGACGGCGTCGACGCCGGACTCGCCCGTCGCGGCGATGGAGGACGCGGCCCGGGGGATATTCGGCGTGCAGTTCCACCCCGAGGTCGTGCACACGCCGCGGGGCCAGGAGATGCTCAAGCACTTCCTCTTCGAGGCGTGTCGGGCGCGACCGACGTGGACGCACGCCGGGATCATCGAGCAGACGGTCGCCGCCGTTCGCGAGGAGGTCGGCACCGGCACCGTCATCTGCGGTCTCTCCGGAGGCGTCGATTCCTCGGTCGCCGCGGCGTTGGTGCACAAGGCCATCGGCGACCAGCTGGTCTGCGTGTTCGTCGACCACGGTCTGCTTCGCAAGGGCGAGGCAGAGCAGGTCGAGGAGACGTTCCGTCGCACGTTCGCCATGAACCTGATCCACGTCCAGGCGCAGGATCGGTTCCTGGAAGCGCTCGAGGGTGTCACCGATCCGGAGCGGAAGCGGATGATCATCGGCGAGATGTTCATCCGGGTGTTCGAGGAGGTCGCCGCCGAGGTCTCCGATGCCGCGTACCTGGTCCAGGGGACCCTGTATCCGGACGTGATCGAGTCCGGCACGAAGGACGCGGCGAAGATCAAGAGCCACCACAACGTCGGGGGACTGCCCGAGGACATGACCCTGTCGCTCATCGAGCCGCTGAGGGACCTCTTCAAGGACGAGGTCCGCGCGGTCGGGGAGGAACTGGGCCTCCCGGAGGAGATCGTGTGGCGCCAGCCGTTCCCCGGTCCCGGCCTCGCCGTGCGCATCATCGGCGACATCACGAAGGAGCGGCTCGACATCCTGCGCGACGCCGACGCGATCATCCTCGACGAGATCCACCGGGCCGGCCTCTACGGGGAGTTGTGGCAGACGTTCGGCGTGTTGCCGGCGATCCGCACCGTCGGCGTCCAGGGCGACGGCCGCACGTACGCCTATCCGTTGATCGTGCGTGCGGTGACATCTGACGACGCCATGACCGCCGACTGGGCGCGTCTCCCGTACGACGTTCTCGCTTCGATCTCGTCTCGCGTGATCAACGAGGTGCCGGGCATCAACCGGGTCGCGTACGACGTCTCGTCGAAACCCCCGGCCACCATCGAGTGGGAGTAACCCGCCCCGAACCCTGGGTTCCTGACCCTGTATATGCCGTCTCCGGCCCGCGGTTCGCGGAGCCGCTCATTCCGCGGGCTCACGACGTCAAATAGGGCGCAGAGAACCCTGGGTTCGGGGGCGGTAGTGCTCAAGGAGGCGATCGGGTCGGTCGATGTCTACATCACGATCTGAGGTGGACTTCGAGGTGCTTCCGTGAACTGGAGCGACGATCCAGAATTGCAGCAGATGTTCGTCGACGAGGTGTCCGAGCGATCGGCACGGCTCGTCGAGGGCGGTCGTGCGTTGCGTGCCGGGACCCTGACATCGCAGGAAGCCGGTGATCTCCTGCGTGAGGGCCACACCATCAAGGGCACCGGCCGGGTCATGGGATACGAGGACGTGGCTTCGGCGGGTCTCATGCTCGAGATGCTCTGGAGATGGATCCAGCACGGCGACATCGAGCCCGCTCCGATCTTCGGAAGGGTGCTCGAAGGTCTCGGAGCGGCGATACCCGGGGCTCTGGAGGATCCCACGGACCTGATCGAGGCGATGTCCGCCGTTCACGAGTTCTTCGCAGAGCAGGCCCTTCCCGAGGAGCTCCCGTTGCCTCCTTCAGTTCGGTCGGAGCCCTCGCCCGAGGTGAGCGAGAGCCCGGTAGCGGAAGCCGCTCAGCCTCCAACCGAACCGCTCGAACCGACGAAGCTCGACGTCGCCGGGACGGCAGCCGCGGCCGGGCCGGAGGACCAGGGCGCCCTGTCTTCCCAGGAAGCGTTCGCCGAGATGCGCAGGTCGATGAACGATGACTCGACGGATCCGGGAGCCGGCGCGCCGACGCAACTCGGCGGCATCGTCGGCGATGTCGTGACGTTCGGACAGCCGTCGCCGACCGCAGAATCGCCGGAGACCCCGGCCTCGCGGGACCAGCGGGTGAGCCCGGCGCCCCCCGTCGAAGGAGCTTCCGGCTCCGTCATCGAGTTCCCGAACTCCGACGAAAGTGCGCAAGTCGCTCCGCCGCAACCTCCGCCGAAGCGGGACGACCACCCGTCCGCAGATCACGGCGACGTCGTCGTCCTGCCGTCGAAGAGGCGCCGGACCCCGTCCGAATCGGAAGCCGGGGACCTCGGCGGGCTCATCGGTGCGGTCCAATCCTGGGCCGCCGAGGAGGCCATCTCCGTCAACGCCGGGCGCCTGTACGGGTTGGTCGACCACATCGTCTCTCTCCGGATGGACGTCGAAGCGGTTCGGGATCAACTGGTCGAGCTCGCACAGGTAGCCGCAGCGGATCCGTTCTTCGCCGAACGGATCACGGAGATCTCCGAAGGGATCCATCCGATCCTCCAGGCCTCCGAGGGCATCGAGTCCCGGGCGCTGGGCCTCGCCGCGGAACCGCTTCGCCACGTCACGAACACGTTGCCGCAGCTCGGCCGCTACCTGAGCCGCAAGACCGGCAAGGAGCTCCGTGTCGAACTGATCGGAGACGATGTGCTCGTCGACCGGAAAGTACTCGAACTGCTCGGCGACGCGATCCGCCAGCTGGTCGTGAACGCCGCCGTGCACGGCATCGAAGACATGGATACGAGACTCGGAGCCGGGAAGCCGGGCACCGGGACGATCCGCATCGAGGCGAACCAGGCCGACGTGAATCTCGAAGTGACGGTCAGCGACGACGGCCGCGGGATCCAGTGGCAGTCCGTGGCCGACAAGGGGTCGACGCTGGGCCTCCTCGACGCCGACGCCGAACTGTCTCCCGAGGCCCTGCGGTCCCTCCTCTACCGTTCAGGGTTCTCGACGCGAGATGCCGAGGACGAGCTCGCAGGCGACGGTGAGGGGCTGGCCATCGTGCGGGACGCGGTCGATGCGGTGAACGGATCGATGACGCTGCAGAGCACGCCGGGGGAGAGGACCGCCGTGACGCTGGTGGTACCGACTCATCAGGCGATGCAGAAGGCGCTCCTCGTGGAAGAAGGCGGGATCGTCTGGGGGATCCCGGAGACGGCCGTGTGCGACATCGTCGAGATGAGATCTGCCGTGATCGCCGTCACCGACCACGAGACGGTGCTCGAACGGACCGACGGCAACGTGCTGTTCGCCTCGTTCGGAAACCTGATGGGGCTCGCCTCGGACGGTGTCCCGGCGTTCGTGGTCGTCGTCGAGAGCGCCGTCGGCCAGGTGGCGCTCGGCGTCGAGAACGTCGTCGGCACCCGCAGGGTCGCCGCCAAGGAGATCGGTCCGGTGCTCGCCGACGCCGACGCCATCACCGGTGCAGCTCTCCTGGGGGGAGACGAGGTAGTGCTGCTCGTCGACACGACGAAACTCGCCGAACGTCAACACGAAGCCGTATCCGAAGGCCCGGCATTCGCACCGGCCAAGGTCCTCATCGTCGACGACTCACGCGGAGTCCAGCAGGTCGTGTCCTCGGCGCTTGCAACCAGCGGCTTCAGCACATCGGTCGCCGCCAGCGTCGCCGAGGCGCTCGGCGCCCTCCATTCGGGATCGTTCGACGGTCTCGTCGTCGACTTCTCGATGCCCCGCGCCGACGGCGTCGCCCTCGCCCACATGGTGCGTCAACGCCACGGGGATCTGCCGATCGTGATGCTCTCCGGCGTTGCCGAAGGGGAGGACATCGACCGGGCCCGCGAGGCCGGCGTCGACGCGTTCTTCGGCAAGGACGACTTCCGCGAGGGCGGCCTCGCCGAGAAGCTCAGGGAACTGATCAGCGCCCGTCGCGCACGGGAGCGCACGGCCTGACGGCCTGCCGACGGAACACCGCCAGCCCCAAGCGGCCTATGCGAACCCAGGGCTCGCAGGCGGACATAGGCGCGCTTCCGGCCCACAGAACGCAGACGGACGGTTTCATCGCCCGGTCTTACGCCGATGTAGTTCGCCGCGCAGGGGTCCCTACACTCGACGTCCATGCCCGACTCCCCGCTCTTCGAAGGTCTCAACCCGTCACAACGCCACGCGGTCGCGGCGACCGAGGGGCCCGTGCTCGTGATAGCCGGAGCGGGTTCGGGGAAGACACGGGTGTTGACGCACCGCATCGCCCATCTCATCCGCGACCTGGGCGTCTCGCCGTACTCGATCCTGGCGATCACGTTCACCAACAAGGCGGCGTCGGAGATGCGCGAGCGCGTCGCGGACCTCGTCGGGGGTGTCACCGCCGGGATGTGGGTCTCGACGTTCCACAGCGCATGCGTCCGGATCCTCCGGCGGGAAGCGCCGCGCCTCGGATACCGATCGTCGTTCTCGATCTACGACGACGCCGATTCGGTGCGACTCGTCACCATGTGCGTCCGGGACCTCGACCTCGATCCCAAACAGTTCCCTCCGAAGGCCATCCGGGCTTCGATCTCGAACGCGAAGAACGAATTGATCGACTACGAGACGTACGCGCAGAACGGAGAGGGGTTCTATCACGAGAAGGTCTCGGACGTCTACCGCCTCTACCAGCAACGTCTGGTGGAAGCGTCGGCCGTGGACTTCGACGACATCCTGAACCTGACGGTCGAGATCTTCCAGGCGTTCCCCGACGTGCTCACCCAGTACCAGCAGCAGTTCCAATACGTGATGGTCGACGAGTACCAGGACACGAACCACGCCCAGTACATGCTGGTGAAGATGTTGTCGGGGGCGCACCGGAACGTGTTCGTCGTCGGCGACGCCGATCAGTCGGTGTACGCGTTCCGAGGCGCCGATATGCGCAACATCCTCGACTTCGAGAAGGACTACGACGATGCGACCGTGATCCTCCTCGAACAGAACTACCGGTCGACCCAGAGCATCCTCGATGCAGCGAACGCGGTGATCTCGAACAACGAGTCGCACCGGCCGAAGCGTCTCTGGACCGATGAGGGGCCCGGCCGGGAGATCGTCACGTTCGAGGCGAAGGACGAGCAGGACGAAGCCGTGTTCGTCGCGGATCAGATCCGGGAGCTCGAGCGCGATGGAGTCGCCCTCTCCGACGTGGCGGTGTTCTACCGGACCAACGCCCAGAGCCGTGTCATCGAGGAGGTGTTCGTCCGCTACGGCGTTCCCTATCAGGTGGTCGGCGGCTTGAAGTACTACGACCGCCGGGAGGTGAAGGACGCGCTCGCCTACCTGCGGGCCGTCGTCAACCCGGACGATCAGGTCGCGTTGAAACGCATCATCAACGTGCCGAAGCGAGCGATCGGGAACACGAGCGTCGCCCACGTCGACCGGTTTGCCGAGTCGCTGGGGATCGGGTTCATGGCTGCGCTGAGAAGGATCGACGAGAACCCACGGATCACGTCGCGGGCCCAGCGCTCGATCTCGGAGTTCGTCGAGCTCATGGACTTCCTGACCGACAAGGCGGGGGAGGGCCCGGCGGCCGCGATCGATGCGGTCCTCGACGCCACCGGATACCTCGACATGATCCGCTCGGACCGGTCGATCGAAGCGATGGGGCGGGAGGAGAACCTGAAGGAGCTCGCCTCGGCCGTCGCGGAGTTCGAGGAGCTCGGGCCGGAGTCGATGGGCCCGGACGAATGGGCGGAGCTCGACGCCATGACGAAACTCGGCCTCTTCCTCGAGTCCATCAGCCTCGTCGCGGACATCGACTCCTACGAGGATCGGGATCAGGTGACGTTGATGACGCTTCACAACGCGAAGGGCCTCGAGTTCCCCTCCGTGTTCATCACCGGGATGGAGGAGGGGATCTTCCCCCACTTCCGGTCGCTGGGAAGCCCGAAGGAACTCGAAGAGGAGCGACGCCTCTGCTACGTGGGGATCACGAGAGCGGAGCAGCGGCTCTTCCTCACCCGGGCATGGAGCCGCAACCTGTGGGGCCAGTCGCAGTACAACGGGCCGAGCCGATTCCTCGGCGAGATCCCGGACCATCTGAAGGACGGCGTGACGCGGAAGACCACGCCGACCCGGACCGCGGTCCGGACACGGCAGGCAACGGGGAGCGGCGTCGAGGTTGCGGTGGGCGACCGGGTCCGCCACAGCGCCTGGGGCGAGGGAACGGTCGTGCAGGTCGTCGGCAGCGGCGAGGGAGCCGAGGCCGTCGTCGCGTTCGACGACAAGGGCGAGAAGCGCCTTCTGCTCGCGTGGGCTCCGCTGGAGATGGCGTAGCGCGTTTCATCACCGAACAGGCGATCGACTCTGGTCGACGTCCGTCTCGTGTGCGACGCTGTGCTCCAATAGGAGGGAACTCATGCGTCGTTTGATGGTGTTCTTCGTGCTTGGTGTGCTGGTGGCCGCGTGCAACGGGTCGGCCGAAGAATCGACCACGTCGATGGACCTCGGCTCGACGCCGGCGGCGTCATCGTCGACACCGACGACGGTCGCCTCGACGATCACGACGGTAGCTCCCTCGTCCACGACGACCGCTGCGACCACCACGACGGAGGCGACGACGACGACCGCCCCGACGACCACGACGACCGTGGTCAGGACCGTGACCGAGGACCCGAACCTGCCCTCCGCCCAGCCGGGGCACCTCGTCGACTGGGATGCGGTGGGGCCGGGGTGGACGCTCGTCCTCTACGACGCCACCGATCTCGTCACCGCAACGACGAAACCGACCGTCCTGTATCTCGTCGACCCTGCAGGGGCGCGCTACGAGGTGGCGTCCTGGCCGTCCGGACCGTACGAGATCGCGGACTGGGCGGGGACCGGAGACGCGGCACTCGTCCTGAACGGCGCCGGCGCGGCGATCGTCGACCTGCGCACCGGTCTCGAGACGGCGACCGTCACGTTGCCCTCGGATTGGTACGGGCTTCCGGTGTCGTTCACCGCACCGACCGGGAAGAACATCGTGGTTCTCACCGGCGACGGAACGACGCAGCGCGTCGAGCGACGAAACCGTGCAGGGAGCGTGCTGGCCGTGCTCGCCGAACAGCCGGAACCGGTCGATGTATTCGACGGCCTCGCATGGCTCTACGGGTACGACGGCACGTTCGCACTCGTCCGGCACAGCGGGGGCATCGAGTACGTGCAGAACGACGGGACGTTCGTTCGCGACGTCTGGACCCCTATGGCGCACCGATGCACGCCGAAGCGTTGGTGGACGGCCGACTCGTTCGTGGCGGCCTGCATCGGCGAAGGGCCCGCGTTCCCGCACGACTACTACAGCCGGGTGTGGATCCTCAAGACCGACGGCACCGCCGGCAGCCCGTTGAACGAGATCCCGCCCGGCCCGATCCCCGTCGTCGATTTCGGACTCGTCGATGCATGGGACACGCCGGCGCACACGTTCGGTCAGTGGGTCGGCGACTGTGGCTCTGCTCAGATCGAGGAGATCGCTCCCGACGGGTCGTTCACGCCCGTCGGATCCGGTGGGCAGCGCAGACTGATCTCGATCGACGGGGACCGGATGGTGGTGCTCGAATCCAACGCCTGCGACGGGTCGGACGCCAGGTTGATCGCAACCGATCTCAGCGGCGGCGTGACCTCCGAGCTGGTACCCCGGATCGGAGACGCCTGGGGCGTCCGGGACGCGGCGACCCTCACCGCCGTCTACCCGTAGGCCGCAGCCGGGGAGCACGGGCTACGTCGGCCGGGTTCGCACCGTCACACGACGGCGGTGGAGCGAACATGACGACCATTGAGAACGGCTCGAAGCTCGAAGCGCTTCGACCGAAACGGCACTCATCGTCGTAGCATGCGCCCGTGCGCAACGACTTACCCGTTCTCATCCAGGGGGGCATGGGCGCCGGCGTGTCCGACTGGCGGCTCGCTCGGGCCGTCGCCGAAGCCGGACATCTCGGTGTCGTCTCCGGCACCGGACTCGACGGGATCTTCGTCCGGCGCCTCCAGGATGGTGACCCCGGCGGCCACATGCGGCGCGCCCTCGCGGCGTTCCCGATCCCCGGCGTGGCGGAGCGGATCGTCGACGAGTACTTCATCGAGGGAGGGAAAGAGCCCGGCGCCCGCTACCGATCGAAGCCCATGCCGAGCGTCGAGCTCTCCAGGAAGCTGCTCGATCTGCTCGTCGCCTCCAACTTCGTCGAGGTGTATCTCGCGAAGGAGGGCCACGACGGGATCGTCGGCGTCAACTTCCTGGAGAAGATCCAGACCCCCCATCTGCCGTCCATCTACGGGTCGATGCTGGCGGGCGTCGACTACGTGATCATGGGGGCGGGGATCCCCATGGCGATCCCCGGTGTGCTCGACCGCTTGAGCGAGGGGCTCCCCGTGGAGTACCGGCTGGATGTGAAGGGCGCGGAGCGTGGAGAGACCTTCTCGATGCGGTTCGATCCGGTCGCGTTCGGCGACGGTGTGCTCCCCGACGCTCCGAGACCTCTCTTCCTCGCCATCGTCTCGTCGCACGTCCTCGCCACGGCGTTGATCCGCAAGGCCAGCGGCCGTGTCGACGGGTTCATCATCGAGTACCCGACGGCCGGGGGACACAATGCCCCGCCGAGAGGCAAACTGCAGTTGAGCGAAGCCGGCGAGCCGATTTACGGCGATCGAGACATCCCCGATCTCGAGGTGTTCCGGAAGCTCGAACGTCCCTTCTGGCTTGCCGGCGGGTACGGCGAGCCGGAGCAGATCACCCGGGCGCTGGAATCGGGGGCTGCGGGCGTGCAAGTCGGGACCGCGTTCGCCTACTGCGAAGAATCCGGGTTCACCGAAGACACCAAACGTGAGGTCATCGCCCTCAGCCGGGCCGGCAAGGCGAGGATCTTCACCGACCCGGTCGCGTCGCCGACCGGCTTCCCCTTCAAGGTCGTCGAGCTCGACGACAGCCTCTCCAACCCGGCGGTGTACGAGCAGCGGCCCCGCATCTGCGACCTCGGGTACCTCCGGGCCGCGTACCGGCGCGACGACGGGACCGTCGGATGGCGCTGCCCATCGGAGCCCGTCGACGACTACGTGCGCAAAGGCGGGGACGAGGCCGACACGGTGGGAAGGAAGTGTCTCTGCAACGCCCTCATCGCGAACATCGGCCATCCGCAGGTGCAACGCAACGGGTACGTCGAGGGCACGCTCATCACGTCGGGTGACGACGTCGCAGACGTAGCCCGGTTCCTCCCCGAGGGGCAGACGACGTACCGGGCCATCGACGTGATCGACTACCTCCTCCCAGACGCCCGGCACAGGTAACCGTTTCCCGGAGTGGCCCAAGAACGGGTGGATCGGGTGTGTGCGGTGGGCGCTAGCCTTCCGGGTCATGCCTCCACGCATCCTGATCGCCAAGCCGGGCCTCGACGGCCACGATCGCGGGGCGAAGGTCGTGGCCCGTGCACTGCGCGACGCCGGCTGCGAGGTCATCTACACGGGTCTCCACCAGACCCCCGACCAGATCGCCCAGGCGGCCATCGACGAGGACGTCGACGGCGTAGGACTCTCCACGCTCTCCGGAGCCCACATGACGCTGTTCCCACGCGTCGTCGAGGCGCTGCGTGAACGCGGAGCGGGGGACATCGTCGTGTTCGGCGGCGGCATCATCCCGGACGAGGACATCCCCGCCCTCCACGAGGCCGGGATCAGCGCCGTGTTCACCCCGGGGGCCCAGCTCGAAGACATCGAGGCATGGGTCGAAGATCACCTGTCAGGTCGTTGAAACGAAACCGATGAACGGAGGAGGATCCTCTTGAAGATCCACGAGTACCAGGCGAAAGCCCTCATGGCCGACCGCGGCATCGCGGTCCCCAAGGGTCGCGTCGCCATGACGGTGGACGAAGCGGTCGCGGCCGTGCGTCCACTCATCGAGGACAGCGGGAACCCCGTCGTCGTCGTGAAATCGCAGATCCACGCCGGCGGGCGTGGGAAGGGCCGCTTCAAAGAGCATCCCGACGTGGGCGGCGTCAACGTCGTCACGGACGGGATCTCCGGCGGCATCGAAGCGGCGGAAGAACGCGTTCGCGACCTCGCCACGAAGATGCTCGGATCGACGCTCGTCACGATCCAGACCGGTGAAGAGGGCAAGCAGGTCAACCGGCTCTACATCGAGCAGGGCATCGACATCGCCACCGAGCTCTACCTCTCCGTTCTCCTCGACCGTGCCACGTCGCGCAACATCGTGATGGCATCGACCGAGGGCGGCACCGAGATCGAGGTCGTCGCGGCCGAGACGCCGGAGAAGATCCTGAAGGTCGAGATCGATCCGGCGTTCGGGCTTCTGCCGTTCCAGGCACGGCGGATCGCCTACGACCTCGGGTTCGAGGGAGCGGCGTTCAAGAACGGGGTCAAGTTCCTCGACGCCCTTACGAGAGCGGCCGTCGAGCTCGACACCGACCTCGTCGAGATCAACCCGCTCGTCATCACGACCGACGGTGACGTGATGGCGCTCGACGGGAAGATGGCCTTCGACGCGAACGCCCTCTTCCGCCACCCCGACGTCGCCGCGCTGCGGGACGTCACCGAAGAGGATGCGGCGGAGCTCGAGGCGAAGGAGTTCGATCTGTCGTTCATCAAGCTCGACGGCGAGATCGGGTGCATGGTGAACGGCGCCGGCCTCGCCATGGCGACGATGGACATCATCAAGACCGTCGGCGGGGAGCCCGCCAACTTCCTCGACGTCGGGGGAGGCGCCGAGAAGGAGCAGATCGCCGCCGCGTTCAAGATCATCACGAAGGACCCGAACGTCAAGGGGATCTTCGTGAACATCTTCGGCGGCATCATGCGATGCGACATCATCGCGGAGGGCGTCATCGCCGCCGTCGAAGAGGTCGGCCTCTCGGTTCCGCTCGTCGTTCGGCTCGAAGGAACGAACGTCGAGCTCGGCAAACAGCTGCTCGACGAGTCGGGCCTCGACCTCGTCAGTGCCACCGACATGAAAGACGGCGCCCAGAAGATCTTGGAGTTGACGCGATGAGTGTGCTCGTAGGGAAAGACACGAAGGTCCTCGTTCAGGGGATGGGCAAGACCGGCCGGTTCCACACGGACAAGGCGATCGCCTACGGAACGAACATGGTCGGCGCCGTGCACCCGAGCCGGGCCGGACAGGTCGAAGTGTTCGAAGGTGAGACGGATCATTCGGGCGTCGAGGGTCGCGAAGACACCTACCGCGTCGAGGTCCCGATCTTCCGCACGGTGGAGGAGGCTGTGGCGGCGACCGGAGCCGACGCCTCGGTGGTGTACGTGCCCCCGCCGTTCGCTGCCGACGCGATCATGGAAGCAGCCGACGCCGGTGTTCCGCTCATCATCTGCGTGACGGAGGGCATCCCGATCGCCGACATGGTGAAAGCGAAGCGGTACCTCGAAGACAAGAACGTCCGGCTCGTCGGGCCGAACTGCCCCGGCGTGATCACGCCGAAGGAGTGCAAGATCGGAATCATGCCCGGCTACATCCACACGCCGGGCCGAATCGGCGTCGTGAGCCGCTCCGGCACGCTCACCTACGAGGCCGTTCACCAGCTGACGCTCAACGGACTCGGTCAAACGACGGCGATCGGCATCGGCGGTGACCCGGTGAACGGGACCAACTTCGTCGACGCCCTGACGGCGTTCAACGACGACCCCGCCACCGAAGGCGTGCTGATGATCGGCGAGATCGGCGGCACCGCCGAAGAGGACGCCGCAGCGTGGATCACGGCGAACATGACGAAGCCGGTGGCGGCGTTCATCGCAGGGACCACCGCACCCGCCGGAAAGCGGATGGGGCACGCGGGCGCCATCATCTCCGGCGGCAAAGGCACCGCAGCGGCCAAGATCGAGGCGCTCGAGGCGGCGGGCGTCGTCATGGCCCCCACGCCGACGGATATGGGCACGGCCATGATGGAGGCGATGGAGAAGAGAAGTAGAAAGTAGAAAGTAGAAAGTAGAAAGTAGAAAGTAGAAAGAACAGGCCCGGGCGCGATGTCCGGGCCTTTCTACTCTCTACTCCCTACTCTTCGCCCTATGAAAACCATTGGAATTCTCGGCGGCATGTCGTCGGAGTCGTCGATCGAGTACGAGCGGATCATCAACAAGGCGGTTCGTGAGCGGCTCGGAGGGGTCCATTCGGCCGATCTCCTGATCCGTTCGTACGACTTCGCGGAGATCGAATCGCTGCAGGAGGCGGGGAACTGGGACGCGGCCGGCCAACTCCTCGCCGGCGACGCCGCCCGGCTCGAAGAGGCCGGCGCCGACGTGATCGTGCTCGCGACGAACACGATGCACAAGGTGGCCCGGCAGATCGAGGACGCGATCAGGATCCCGTTCCTGCACATCGCCGACGCCACGGCGGACGCCGTGAAGGCGGAAGGAATCGAGGCGATCGCCTTGCTCGGGACCCGGTACACGATGGAGCAGGACTTCTACCGGGGGCGGCTCACGGCGCACGGCCTCGAGGTGATCGTCCCCGGAGCGGGGGATCGGACGTTCATCAACGACGTGATCTTCAACGAGCTCGTCCAGGGCCGCATCGTCGAGGAATCCAAGCAGCGCTACCTGCAGATCATCGAGCGACTGCACGAGCGGGGCGCCGAAGGGGTGATCGCCGGGTGCACCGAGATCGAACTGCTCGTCACTCCCGACGACGTGGATCTTCCGTACTTCCCGACGGCCCGCATCCACGCGTTGGCCGCTGTCGAGTTCGCGTTGGAGTAGCAGCCGGCGGTCGGAGGTATGAGGCATCGATCCGCCTGCCGGGAGAAGATCGCGTTGACTGTCGACTCCGGCGCTACCCCTACCATGCCGGACCGATGAACCGCATCCCCGTCCGCCGCGCGCTGATCTCCGTCTCGGACAAGACGGGTCTGGCCGAGCTGGGGCACCGTCTCCACGCAGCCGGGGTCGAGATCGTATCGTCGGGGGGAACGGCGGGTGCTCTCCGGGACGCCGGCGTTCCCGTGAGGCCGATCACGGACGTCACCGGGTCGCCCGAGATGCTCGGCGGTCGGGTGAAGACTCTCCACCCCACGGTTCACGGCGGGATCCTCGCCGACCTCGGCAACGGAGAGCACGTGGCCGATCTCGAAACACGCCGGATCGAACCCATCCAACTCGTGGTCGTGAACCTATATCCGTTCGAAGCGACGGTGGCCGGCGACGCCACGCCGGCCGAGGCGATCGAGCAGATCGACATCGGTGGCCCGGCGATGATCCGTGCCGCGGCGAAGAACCATGCATGGGTCGCGGTCGTCGTGTCACCCGATCGGTACGACGAGGTCGCATCCGCGGTAGAGGCGGGCGGGACGACGGGGGATCTGCGAGCCGATCTCGCGAGAGAAGCGTTCTTTCTCACCGCCGCCTACGACGCTGCGATCGTCAACTGGTTCGAGCGGGACGGTGCGGACCGTCTCGTGCTCCCGATGGAGAAGGTGTCGGGGCTGCGCTACGGCGAGAACCCGCATCAGCCGGCCGCCGTCTACACGAGCGTCGGAGGTGAAGGCTGGTGGCTGCGCGCCGAGCAGGTGCAGGGCAAGGAGATGTCGTTCAACAACTACGCCGACGCCGAGGCCGCATGGAGGCTCGTCGACGACCTCCCCCCGGGATCGGCCGTGATCCTCAAGCACATGAACGCCTGCGGAGCGGCGACCGGGGATTCCGCTGCGGAGGCATTCGGCAAGGCCTGGGAGTGTGATCCACTCTCAGCGTTCGGAGGCGTCGTCGGGCTCAATCAACCCCTGGACGGCGACACCGCCGCGGTGGTCGCCCCACGATTCGTGGAAGTGGTCGTCGCGCCGGCGATCACCGACGAAGCACGAGAACTCCTCGGCCGGAAGAAGAACCTCCGGATCCTCGTCGCTCCTCCACCATCCGACGACGACCTCGACGTCCGCGGCATCGACGGGGGACTCCTCGTTCAGAAACGCGACGCCGTCGCCGCCGCTCCCGACGAGTGGGACGCACAGGGGCGTGCACCGACGCCGGCGGAGATCGACGACCTCGCGCTCGCGTGGGTCGTGGCCGCCCACGCGAAGTCCAACGCCATCGTCCTGGTTCGCGACGGCGCAGCGATCGGCATCGGAGCGGGGGACCAGTCCCGTGTGGGAGCGGCCGAACGAGCACTGGCGAAAGCGGGCGACCGTGCGGCGGGTAGCGTGTGCGCCTCGGACGGGTTCTTCCCGTTCCGGGACGGCATCGACGTGCTGGCGGCTGCGGGTGTCACCGCGGTCGTGGAACCGGGCGGTTCGGTTCGGGACGACGAGGTGGTCGATGCGGCGGCGGAGGCCGGCATGGCGATCATGTTCACACACAGGAGGCATTTCAGACATTGAGCGCACGCATTCTCTCCGGTAAGGAGGTCGCCGCGGTCGTTCGCTCCGAGGTCGCGGAGCGGGTCGCCGCCCTGGGGGACCGGGGGCACACCGTCGGTCTCGCCACGGTGCTCGTCGGCGACGACCCGGCGTCGAAGATCTACGTAGCGAGCAAACACCGGGCCGCCACGGCGGCCGGGATGCAGTCGTACGATCGGCACCTCCCCGAAAGCGCCTCCCAAGACGAGGTCGAGGCGCTCGTATCCGAACTCAACGCCGACGAACGTGTCGACGGCATGATCGTCCAGCTCCCCCTGCCGGACGGTCTCGACGGGGAGCGGGCGGTCGAGCGGGTCGACCCTCGCAAGGATGCCGACGGGCTCCACCCGTTCAATCTGGGGCGCCTCCTCCTGTCGCGTCCGGGGCCGCTTCCGGCGACGCCGGCCGGGATCATGAGGATCCTCGAGTACTACGGGATCGAGACGGCGGGCAAGCTGGCGGTGATCGCCGGCAGGTCGTTCCTGGTGGGACGACCCATGGCGGTGATGCTCGGGGCGAAGGGCGTCGACGCAACCGTCACACAGGCTCACTCGCGAACACCGGACCTGGCCGGGGTGTGTCGCGAAGCCGATATCCTGGTGACCGCCGTCGGTCGATCGAAGATGTTCGATGAACGCTTCGTGAAGCCGGGTGCGACGGTCATCGACGTCGGTATCAACCGGACCGACGACGGACTCGTCGGCGACGTCGACTTCGACGCCGTCGTCGACGTCGCCGGAGCGATAACGCCGGTCCCCGGCGGAGTGGGTCCGATGACGATCGCCACACTGATGGCGAACACGGTCGCGCTGGCCGAGGCAAAGAACAACTGATACAGGTGGAAGAGCCGCCGACGGAAAGGTGTGAATACACATGGGTACGAAGATCACGATGGCCGAGAGCGGACTCAACGTCCCGAACGATCCGATCATCCCCTTCATCGAGGGCGACGGGATCGGACCGGATATCTGGGCGGCCGCGGTTCGCGTCTTCGACGCCGCCGTGGACAAGGCGTACGGCGGAGAGCGCAAGATCGCATGGGAAGAGGTGCTCGCCGGGCAGAAGGCGTTCGACGCCACCGGTAGCTGGCTCCCCGACGAGACCCTCGACGCCTTCCGCGAGTACCTCGTCGGCATCAAGGGGCCGCTCACGACGCCCGTCGGCGGAGGCATCCGGAGCCTCAACGTCGCGCTGCGTCAGATCCTCGATCTCTACGTCTGCCTGCGTCCCGTCCGCTGGTACAAGGGCGTGCCGTCCCCCGTCAAGCACCCCGAACTGATCGACATGGTCATCTTCCGTGAGAACACCGAAGATGTCTACGCCGGCAAGGAACTCGAGGCGGGCACCGAGGACGTCGCCAAGCTGATCGCCTTCCTCAAGGAGCAGTACGGCTGGGACATCCGCCCCGACAGCGGCATCGGCATCAAGCCGATCTCCGAGACCGGGACGAAGCGCCTCGTGCGGGCCGCGATCCAGTACGCCGTCGACAACGGCCGTGAGTCCGTGACGCTCGTCCACAAGGGCAACATCATGAAGTTCACCGAGGGTGCCTTCCGCACCTGGGGCTACGAGGTCGTGCGGGATGAGTTCTCCGACGTCGCCGTCGGATGGGACGACTGCGGCGGCGATCCCGGCGACAAGATCCTCGTGAAGGACGTCATCGCCGATGCGTTCCTCCAGCAGATCCTCACCCGCCCCGCCGAGTACGACGTCATCGCGACGATGAACCTCAACGGGGACTTCATGTCCGACGCCCTCGCCGCACAGGTCGGCGGCATCGGCATCGCCCCGGGCGGCAACGTGAACTACGAGAACGGCTACGCCATCTTCGAGGCCACGCACGGCACGGCGCCCAAGTACACCGGCATGGACAAGGTGAACCCGGGTTCGGTCATCCTGTCCGGCGAGCTGATGTTCCGTTACATGGGCTGGAACGACGCCGCGGATCTCATCGTCAAGGGCATGGAAGCCGCCATCGCCGACAAGATCGTCACCTACGACTTCGCCCGCTTGATGGAGGGAGCGACTGAGGTCAAGACGAGCGAGTTCGCGACGGCCATGATCGAGCGCATGTAGCGAGTATCGATGCGATGCCGAGCGATCGGCAGCCGCTCCGCGGATCCCGGGAGTGGTGAGGGCGGCCCTTCAGGGGCCGCCCTCTTCGCATCGCGGGTGCATAGGGCCGGGAGACTCTGAAGGCGCGCTCTCGTCGGTTTCGGCACCAGCCGAGCGAACTACGATTGGGGTGTTTCGCCGACAAGAAGGAGTCGCGATGAGCAAGGTCACCGTTGTAGGAGCCGGCAAGTACGGCTCGACGACCGTCCAGCGTCTCGCTGAGGCCGACATGGTCGATGAAGTCGTCATGGTCGACATCGTCGAAGGTCTGCCGCAGGGTCTCGCCCTCGACATGAACGAATCCCGCCCCGTCCTCGGGTATCGCACCCTCGTCACGGGCACGAACGACTACGCCGACACCGCCGGCAGTGACGTGGTCGTTATCACCGCGGGTCTTCCCCGCAAGCCGGGCATGAGCCGCATGGACCTCCTCGAGGTCAATGCGAAGATCGTCAAGGACGTGGCACAGCAGGTTGCCAAGTACTCACCGGATTGCGTGATCATCGTCGTCACGAACCCGCTGGATCAGATGACGACCCTCGTGGCCGAGGTCACCGGCTTCCCGAAGGAACGGGTCATGGGCCAGGCCGGGATGCTCGACTCGGCCCGCCTCACCCACTTCATCTCGGAGAAGTCGGGCGTCGACGTCCTGAAGATCAAGGCGGTCACGCTCGGGAGCCACGGCCCCACGATGGTGCCGGTCCCGTCGCTCTGCGACGTGGACGGCAAGTCGCTCGAAGAGGTGTTCGACGCGGAGACGATCGAGGAACTCCTCGACCGCACGCGCGGGGGCGGCGCAGAGATCGTGGCACTGTTGAAGACCGGGTCCGCCTACTACGCCCCGTCGGCGGCGGCCGCAGCGATGGTCGAGGCCGTCATCAAGGACACGGGCGCAGAGATGCCGGTGTGCGCGTGGATGACCGGCCAGTACGGCATCGATGACGTCTACCTCGGCGTCCTCGCGAAGCTCGGAGCCGGTGGCGTCAAGGAGGTCCATGAGGTCGAACTCACGGACACCGAGGTCGCGGGTCTGCGCGAAGCAGCCGAGGCCGTCAAGGCCAAGGTCGCCGATCTCGCGGAGATCGACTACTAAGAGCAAGACAGGGACAGAGCGGAGGGCCCGGGTTCATGACCCGGGCCCTCTCGTTTCGTCTCGATGCCGTGTGAACGGGGGAGTGTCAGTTCGCCGTGGCGGTACCGGCGCCGGCCTTCTCCCGCTCGTACTGTTCGTATGCCTCTCGGATCTCCTGTGCGCTCTTCTCCGCCGCCGCGCGCTGTTCCCGTGCCCGGTTCCTGGCGATGATCACGTCACGACGGGTGGCCCAGAGGGCGACCGCTCCGACGAAGAGGATCAGGATGCCGGTCAGGGCGAGGAACCATCCGTATCCGACCTGAAGGTCCTTGTACTGACCCCCAACGCCGATCGCTTCGATCTGGGCTTCCTGCAGGGTCGTCCTGAGAGATGCGCCGGAGAGGGCGATGACCGCGCCGCCGCCGACCGACAGGTAGATGAGGAGACGGTTCGCCGCGAGGCCGTGAGGCGCGGTCGCGAGGGCGAACAGCGCGAGGAGACCGACCCCGATGAACACCGCCAGGCCGGAGTCGAGGCTCACGGACCGGCCGCCGAGGGTCAGGAACACGATCGCGAACACGACGATGAGGACGCCGAGGTTGATCAACGTGCGGATGGAGAACCGGTCCAGGGACGGCACGCGCGGCAACACGAGGCTCTTGAACGTGCGGTAGGCCATCAGCCAGAGGGCCAGGCTCAGGATCGTCGACACGAAGAAGCTGAACGTGATGGTGACGGAGTCCGCTCCGAAGACGAATCCGAGGATTGCAGCGATGACGGTCGTTATCCCAACGACGGTCGCCGAGTACGGCACCTGGACGGCGCGGCCGGGGATGACGACGAGGCTGAGGAGGAGGAGAGCGGCGCCGACGGCGAAGTAGGTCCACCCTTGATCCATCTCGTAGCCGCGCAGGGACCAGGGCTCGACGAGGAACCCGTAAGCGGGGTTCGTCCTCGCGTACTCCCAGACGATCGATGCCATCACGATCACCGGCCCGAGCGTGACCGCGATCTTGCTCCAATTGTGCTTCACGATGCTCTCCTTGTCGCCGACACTCTACCCTGCATCGCGTTGCCTCGGAGTCCTTGCCCCACAACAGTTCTTGCCCAGGCACGGGGGCACCGTTAGGGTTACACCGCTGTGATTTACGTCAGCACCAACGACCACCAAGGAGGTCTCTGTGAACAAGGGTGAGCTGATCGAAGCTGTTGCTCGCAACACCGGCGAGTCGAAGGCGACCGCCGCCAAGATCATCGACGAAACGCTCGACGTCATCGTGTCCGGCGTCGTGTCCCAGGGCAAGGTACAGATCACCGGATTCGGGACGTTCGAGGCGCGCGACCGCAAGGCTCGCACCGCTCGCAACCCGCAGACCGGTGAAGAAGTCAAGGTCGCGGCAACTCGCGTCCCGGCGTTCAAGGCGGGCAAGGCGTTCAAGGATCAGGTCAAGCCCGGCTGATCCACGAACCGAAGCCAAACGAAAGAGGAGGGGCGCCACCGGCGCCCCTCCTCTTTCGTTCAGCTGCGAGCTGCGAGCTGCAAGCCGTCGTTCGATCTTGAGGCTCGAAGCTTGCAGCTAGTTTCTTCTTCGACTTAGAACTCGAGATCGAGGGTGCTCGAGACCCGGGCGAACTCGTTGATGAGCCCCTGGTACATCATGACCTTGGCCATGTTGCCACCCACCTTGATCTTCCCCGTCATGAACGCCATCTGGACGTTGAGCTCACCCTTCGCGATCGCCGCAGCGGTCTCGTAGTCGCTACCGACCGATGCGTCGGCGTCGTCGAGCGTCCCGAGCGCGAGGGTTGCGACACCGTCGGCGACCGACAGGTAGTAGTCGACCGGCCCGTTGGGCCCGTCGGTGACGTTGAACTGGAGTCCGAGTTCGACGTTCGCCATGGCGTCCTTGAAACCGGCGTCTGCATTCAGGGCGTTCGTGCCCTCGACCATGTGCTCTTCGCTGAGAAATGTGGCCACGCTGTGGTCCTTTCGTGAGAAGTCGTTGCTATGTTAGCCGGAGATTTTGAGTGAACGATCAAGATCGTCGCCGTCCGGGCACACAACGCCCGGACGGCCTCCGCATCCCGCCACTCCGTCAGACCTGTTGACCCTGTTTGCGGAAGTTCTTCCACTGGGCCGCGACGTAGTCCCGGTTCATCCACGCGATCACATCGATCGAGATGCTCTTCGGGCACGCCGTCTCGCACTCGCCGTAGTTGCGGCACGAGCCGAAGTAGTCCTCCATCGTCTCGACCATCGCCACCGTCCGTAGATACCGCTCGGGCTGTCCCTGCGGAAGCAGGCCGAGGTGAGCGATCTTCGCAGCCGTGAACAGATTCGCCGCGCCGTTCGGACAGGCGGCGACGCACGCCGCGCACCCGATGCAAGAGGCCGCATCCATCGACGCCTCCGCCGCCGGCCTCGGTACGAGGGTGTCGTGAGCATCCGGGGCCGCCCCGACGTTGACCGAGATGTAGCCGCCCGCCTGGATGATCTTGTCGAACGGGCTCCGGTCGACGACGAGGTCGCGCACGACGGTGAACGCCTCGGCACGCCACGGCTCGATGACGATCGTGTCGCCGTCCTTGAACTTCCGCATGTGGAGCTGGCACGTGGCCGTCCCCCGTTGGGGACCGTGCGGATGACCGTCGATCATGACGCCGCATGTTCCGCAGATTCCCTCCCGACAGTCGCTGTCGAAAGCGATCGGCTCTTCGCCCCGGTCGTTGAGCTCCTCGTTGACCATGTCGAGCATCTCGAAGAACGAGGCGTCCGCACTCACTCCGTTGGCTTCGTAGGTGACGAACCCGCCCTCGGACGCCGAGTCCGGCTGCCTCCAGACGCGCAGGGTGACATCCATTATTTGTAGCTCCTCTGTGAAAGGGGCACGTACTCGAACTCGAGCGGTTCCTTGTGACGTATCGGTGGCGAATCCTCGCCGGTCCACTCCCAAGCCGAGACGAACGCGAAGTTCTCGTCGTCGCGCTTGGCCTCGCCCTCTTCGGTGACGTGCTCGACACGGAAGTGACCGCCGCACGACTCTTCGCGATCGAGGGCGTCGCGCACCATGAGCTCACCGAGCTCGAGGAAGTCGGCGACGCGTCCCGCCCGTTCGAGCGACTGGTTCAGCGATTCGGCGGTGCCGAGGACGCGCAGGTCGCTCCAGAAGTCGCGCTTGATCTCCGCGATCTCTTCGAGCGCCTTCTCGAGGCCCTCGCGGCTCCTCGACATGCCGCATTCGTCGATCATCACCTTGCCGAGCTTCCGGTGGAAGTAGTCGACCGTGTGCGTGCCGTTGATCGAGAGGAACTTGTCGATCCGCTCCTTCAATTCCTGTTCGGTCTCGACGAAGACCTCGTCGTCGGTCGGGACCGGCGGGACGTTCAGCCAGTTCGCGAGGTAGCTCGAGATCGTCGCCGGCAGGACGAAGTATCCGTCGGCCAATCCCTGCATCAGCGCCGAGGCGCCGAGGCGGTTCGCTCCGTGGTCGGAGAAGTTCGCCTCGCCTGCGGCGAAGAGGCCGGGGATCGTGGTCTCGAGGTTGTAGTCCACCCAGAGGCCGCCCATCGTGTAGTGGGGGGCCGGGTAGATCCGCATCGGAACCTCGTACGGGTTCTCGTCGGTGATCCGCTCGTACATCTCGAACAGGTTGCCGTACCGGTCTTCGATCGTCTTGCGCCCCAGGCGGCCGATCGCATCGGCGAAGTCCAGGTAGACCCCGTTCTTGAGGGGCCCGACGCCGTGGCCGGCCTGGACCATGCGCATCGCTGCTCGCGACGCGACGTCGCGCGGCACGAGGTTCCCGAACGCCGGATACATCCGCTCGAGGTAGTAGTCCCGCTCGTCTTCCGGGATGTCTTTCGGCGGACGATCGTCCCCGGCCTTCGCCGGAACCCAGATGCGGCCGTCGTTGCGCAATGACTCGGACATCAGCACGAGCTTTGATTGGAACTCGTCGCCCACCGGGATGCAGGTCGGGTGGATCTGCGTGAACGACGGGCTGGCGAACAGAGCGCCCTTCCGGTACGCCCTCCAGATCGCCGTGCCGTTGCAGTTCATGGCATTGGTCGACAGGAAGTAGACGTTCGAGTACCCGCCGGTCGCCAGGACCACGGCGTGGGCCGAGTGGCTTTCGATCTCGCCCGTGATGAGATCCCGGGTCACGATCCCGACGGCCCGCCCGTCCTTGAGGACGACATCGAGCATCTCGGTGCGGGTGAAGAGCTCGACACTTCCGGCGGCCACCTGCCGGGCGAGCGCCTGGTAGGCCGTCAGCAGCAACTGCTGGCCGGTCTGGCCCCTGGCGTAGAAGGTCCGGGACACCTGAGCCCCGCCGAACGACCGGTTGTCGAGCAGGCCGCCGTACTCACGGGCGTACGGTGCTCCCTGAGCGACCGTCTGGTCGATGATCTCGTTCGAGACCTGCGCGAGGCGGTAGACGTTCGCCTCACGTGATCGGTAGTCGCCGCCCTTGACGGTGTCGTAGAACAGTCGGAAGATGCTGTCGTTGTCGTTGGGGTAGTTCTTCGCAGCGTTGATGCCGCCCTGGGCGCCGATCGAGTGAGCCCGTCGCGACGAGTCGTTGTACGTGAACGCCTTGACGTTGTACCCCTGCTCGCCGAGGGTCGCGGCAGCGCCCGCCCCGGCCAGGCCGGTGCCGACGACGATGATGTCGTACTTGCGGCGGTTCGAGGGGTTGACGAGCTTCGTGTCGAAGCGGTACTTGTCCCACTTCTCCTGGATGGGGCCGTCCGGGATCTTGGCGTCGAGGACCCTGGCATTGTGTTCTGTAGTCACGTTCGTGCCTTTCTCAGCCGGAGACCTGGAGGAGACCGAATTGCACCGCGATCGGGATCGACGAGTTGCCGATCAGGAGCGCGAGAGCGAAGACGACGGCGAGCCAGCGGCGCCACTCGTCGTAGCGGGGGTTGGACAAGCCGAGACTCTGGAAGACGCTCCATGCTCCGTGGTAGATGTGGAACGCCAGGGCGATCTGGGCGACGATGTAGATGAGGGCGACCCACCAGATCTGGAAGCTCGTGATGACGTTGTTGTAGACCTCGCCGGCGACGAAGTCGGGGTTCGTCAGCCCGAGCGTGAGATCGGCGATGTGGTAGACGAGGAACAGGAAGATGATGACCCCGCCCCACAGCATCGTGCGGTTCGCGTAGTTGGCGGCCAGGTACTGGCGCTTCGCCGTGTAGCGGATCTTCCCGCGGGCTCTCCGGTTGCGCAGCGCCAGGACGATCGCCGACCACATGTGAATGATGAACATCGCGAGCAGACCGAACCGGAACATCCAGAGGACACCGGTCTCCGGAACGATCGGGTAGAGCAGGGTGCGCAGGGCCTCTGCGTAGTGATCGAGGTCCTCCGCCCCCAGGTAGATCTTCATATTCCCGATCATGTGGACCAGGACGTAGGCGACGAGGCCGATCCCCGTGAGCGCCATCATCCACTTCATTCCGATATCGGAAGTGAAGAACGGTCCGAGCCACGATCTCCAACCGGATCGCCGGTTGACGTCGAGGCGGCGTGTTGTTGTCGTCACGGTATGTTCCTCCGGTAGTTCGACGAAGTCATTATCGCGGGGTTGGAGGGGGATGTCGAAACGGCCGCGATCGCTGTGTCACAAGGCGCGCGTCGATACTCGAGGTTGACAAGCGCGCGCGGGGTTGGGAGAATCCCACTGTTGTAATTACACCGCGACGGGAGTCCTCATGTTCGGCGAGTTCATCGAAGCCCTCAAAGCGACCGGCTTCGACATGTCGTGGCAGGACTTCGCGAACTGTCGCGGAGCCGATCCGGACCTCTTCTTCCCCGAGCGGGGTGCGTCGACCCGTACGGCGAAAGGCATCTGTCGCGAGTGCACGGTGCGCGAGGAGTGTCTCGAGTTCGCGATCGTCTCGAGCGAGAAGTTCGGGATCTGGGGTGCGATGTCTGAGCGCGAGCGCAGGAAGATCCGCAAAGAGCGCAAGGCCGAGGAAGAGCGCCGCATCGCCGTCGCCCGCCGCAAGGCGGTCTGAGCCACGCCGACGTCGCATGCTCGTTCACCCGAGTCGCACGGGATGTCTCGTTTTCACACCGACCGCCGGGTCGATACTCCTTCGAGGTTTCTGAGGGCGTAGAATCGGTGTGACGCGAACGATCGATCGACGGAGGGAGCCGGGTTGAGCATCGGTACAGGCGGCATCGTGGTGGCGGTGGTACTCGTGGTCGTGATCCTCGCCCTCATCTGGGCGCTCGCATCGGCCATGCGGAGCACCCCGAAAGACGTGTCCCGGAGCGTCGGCGCCGTCGGGCCCGTCGGGCCGGCCCCCGACCAGCTCCGTCCGGTGCTGGTCGACTTCCACGTCCACGGAGACACCGCCGAGGTCTACTACGGCGTTCCCCTCCCGTCCGGCGGCATCGACGACCACCTCCGGGATGTTCTGTTCCACGACGCGTCGCTCGTGCTTCACGAGAAGCGATCGCACGGCCTTCCGATCGGCCAGGTCGTCCGAGCCGTCGTGTACGGGCGCCGCGGCGAAGATCCCGTCGAGGTGGGCGTCATCGATCTCGAAGAGCCGGGCGTGATCCCCGAGATCGCTGCTCCCGAACTCGTTCCGCATGCGTTCTCCGCGGGCTTCGATCCGCTGGCGCACATCGGCGAGCAGGAGTTCGAAGTCGTTCCGAGCCTTGCGAGCCGGACCCCGGACGAGGGCTTGCCGCCGTTCTACGAGGACCTCGTTCTCGCCCGGTCCGTCGAATCCAAGCTGCGCGCCGCGGGTGTCGACCCGGAGCACATGACCCTGTCGGAGTTCGCGCTCACACTTCTGGCGGCCGGCGGCTATCAACTCGTACTCGAACGGTTGGGGAGTTCGATGCCGGACGGTTCGTCGGCGTCCATGTACCGGGCCCAGGGCGGTGGAACGGACGCGCTCGTCGTGATCGTGCCCCAGTCGCCGGGGGAGCACCCCGAACTCTCGGAGCGGGTCATCAACGCTTTCATCGTCGAAGTCGCACAACGCAGCCCGCAGCGGGCGTTGCTCATCACCGACAAGACCGGCCCGTACATCATCTACGACAAGGAGAGAGCAGATCCCCGCTGCCGGTTCATCACCCGCGAACGTCTGCAGGCGTTCGCCGACAGCTTCGCTCTGCGGTAGTCGCCCGCGTCGTCGACCCGCGGCATCGTGACGTGCCGGGGGTCGGGAACGTCACCCGGCGACGCGAACATCTCTACACTTCATCGTGGAAGGGAAACGCGTGATCAAGAACATCGGTGGTCCTGAACTGTTGATCATCCTCGTCGTCGTACTCCTGCTGTTCGGTGCTTCGAAATTGCCCGGGCTGGCCCGGTCGATCGGAGCTTCGGCGAAGGAGTTCAAGAAGGGCGTCGAGGAGGGTGCCGGCGACGACGCCGACGCCGACGTCGACAAGACCTAACACCGCGACGAGATTCCGGGAACCGGATCGGACGCCCCGTCGTTGTTCTCCCAGTTGTGGGGAAGCATGACTGAAGAGTTCAAACCGACCTGGGAAGACGTTGCGCATAGCCATGGGCGCAAGATCTACAACTTCGCCTATCGCCTCACCGGGAATCCGGATGACGCAGCGGACCTCGTGCAGGAGGTGTTGCTGCGTGTGCGGAAAGGGCTCCCTTCGTACCAGCCGGGGTCCTTCGACGGATGGCTCTGGAGGATCACCCGCAACGCGTTCCTCGACGGCGTGCGGAAGAAGCAGCGACGACCGGAGTCGGCGCTTCCCGAAGGCGACCATACGATGCTCGGTTCGAGCCCATCGCCGGATGAGGTCCTCGCCTCCGTCCGTCTCTCCGACGACGTCCAGGGCGCACTGCTCAAGCTCCCGTACGAGTTCCGCGAGGCCGTCGTGCTGTGCGACGTCGTCGGCCTCACCTACGACGAGATCTCGGAAGCGGCCGACGTTCCGGTCGGGACGGTCAGGAGCCGGATCCATCGCGGACGCAAGATGCTTCGGGAGATGCTGACATGGCCCGTCTGATCCCCGGCTACGAGGAGCGTGGAGAGCTGTTCTCGGCGTATCTCGACGGTGAGCTCACGCGGGACGAGGTCGCCCTCGTCGGTGAGATCCTCGACGGGGATGAAGGAGCGATCGCCGAGTTCCATGCGATCCGCGAGATCCGGGCGAAGGTTCGCCTCCTCCCTGAGCTCGAGGTGCCCGCGGCACTCCTCCCCGACGGACATCTCGGAGACCGGCTCTCCGCCTACCTCGACGGGGAGCTCGTGACGATGGAGTACCGGCGTGTCACCCGTCACCTCGTCGACTGCCCCGAGTGCCGGGCCGAGCTCGCCGAACTCGACCGTGCCCGGATCGCCGTCCGATCTCTCCCGGGCGTCGACACGGGGATGACCGGTGAGATCCCGGTTCTGGCTGTTCTGCCGGACCGGAGGCGTCGAAGGGGACTGGTCGTCGGCGGCATCGCCGCCACCGCTGCGGCCGCCGTGCTGGTTCTCGGGGTCACGCTCGGCGGTGGCGATGCGCCCGTGTACTCGCTCGACGATCTCGCGGCACGCCACGTAGCCAGAGCCTCCGCCGAGCCGGCATCCTCGGTGCTGCCGGCGATGATCGAGGTGTCGGCACCATGATGATGCGCCGTGTGCTCATCGTCGGCGGTCTCGTGACGGTTCTCGCCGCCGCAACGATCGCCCCGGCGCTCGCCGACGATCTGTCCGACTATCTCGTCGAGGCGGACGACGCGATCTACAGCGGCCGTCGCGTCATGGGCACGACGTGGGACGGGGTAGAGAGCATCGGAGTGATCCGGGTCCAGCACCACGCCGGCATGACGCTCGTCGGAAGCGACTCCGATTACGTCGTGATCGGCGGCGGTCGCATGTACTCCGGTGGGGCCGACGAGGCGGCGGTGTCGTTCGTCCGCAACTCCCACATCGACCCGGGTGGCCGGTACACCGTGGTGCCGGGCGACGCGACGGACTATCTCGGGCGGAGCGCCCGGATCATCGACGTGATGGAGGGACCGCTGGTCCGCATGCGGCTGATCGTCGACGACTCGACGGCCGCTCCGGTCTCCACCGAGGTCTACGGGGCGGACGGGAGCGTCTTCCGGTACACGTCGATGATCGACTTCTCCGTGTCCGCCGACCCGGCGAGCCACGTCGTCGAGGGCAGGGACTACGAGATGATGCTCCCGCTCGAGAACGAGGGTACATCCGACGCCATCGCCGGATACCAGCTCGTCGACATATACGACGCACCGAACGGATCGGACCAATCGTTCTTCTCCGACGGCCTGTTCTCGTTCTCGCTGTTCACCGCGAACGGCTGGACCGACTGGGCGGCGATGAGCGACGACGAGATCCCGTACCGGATCGACGGCGACTCCTACCTGCGGATCGTCCGGCCGGCGAGCGTATGGGTGATGTGGAACGGCCCGGGGGTGTCGATGGCGCTCGTCGGCGACCTACCGCCCGACCACATCGAACAGGTCCTCGCCGAGCTCCCCAGGCCGTCGACCCGGGCGTGGTTCAAGAGGATCTGGTTCCGGCTGTTCGGCTAGTGAGCCGGGGATCTACCGGCCGATCTCTCTCCTCGCGATCACCATCTGATGGACCTCGTCCGGCCCGTCGGCGATCCGGAGCGTGCGGGCCGCAGCCCACATGCGTGCGAGCGGCGTGTCGTCGGAGACGCCGGCGCCGCCGTGGACCTGGATGGCCTTGTCGATGACCCAGAGCGTCGTTCGCGGAACCACCACCTTGATCGCGGAGATCTCTCTCCGGGCCTCCCGGTTCCCGACGGTGTCGAGCAGCCAGGCCGTCTTGAGCACGAGGAGGCGTGCCTGATCGATACGCCAGCGGGACTCTGCGATCCAGTCCTGGACGACGCCCTGCCGGGCGATGGGGCCGCCGAAAGCCTCGCGGCTCTTGGCTCGCGCGATCATCAACTCGAGGGCGCGTTCGGCCATGCCGAGTGCTCTCATCGTGTGATGGACGCGGCCGGGACCGAGCCGGGCCTGGGCGATCATGTAGCCGGCGCCTTCGCCGAGGATGATGTTCGAAGCGGGGACCCGGACGTTGTCGTAGCGGATCACGGCGTGCCCGCCGCGGTCGTGGTAGCCGAAGATGGGCACGTCCCGGAGCACTTCGACGCCGTCGGCATCGGCCGGGACCAGGATCATCGAGTAGCGATCCTTCGACGACGCCTCCGGATTCGTGATCCCCATGACGATCGCGATCTTGCAGTCGGAGGCGTTCCCGCCCGTCGACCACCACTTCGTTCCGTCGACGATGTAGTCGTCGCCATCCCGCGTGACCGTCGTCACGAGATTCCTGGGATCGGATGAAGCGACCGCCGGTTCCGTCATGGAGAAACAGGACCGGATCTCGCCGTTGAGGAGCGGGATGAGCCACCGTTCCTTCTGCTCCTCGGTTCCGAACTCGTGGATGACCTCCATGTTCCCCGTGTCGGGAGCGGAGCAGTTCACGGCCTCGGGGGCCAGTTCGAGACTCCGGCCCGTCATCTCAGCGAGGGGCGCGTACTCGATGTTCTTGAGCCCGGGCCCGTATTCGGGATCGGGGAGGAAGAGGTTCCAGAGGCCGCGGGAGCGGGCCTCGGCCTTCAGCTCCTTGAGGATCGGAGTCGCCTCGACCCGGTTGCCCTGGGCCCTGGCTTGCTCGTCCTGGATCGGCTCGGCGGGGTAGACCCGCTCGTCCATGAAGGCCTGGAGCCGTTCGATGTAGTCGAGGGTGCGTGCGTTGTGTGCGAAGTCCATGACGCGACGCTAGCGCGGTGAAAACGGTCTCCGGCCGCGTCAGCCCCGGTCGTCCTTCGCTTCGTCGTAGTAGTCGAGACGATCGACCGGGAGGACGAGGGATGTCAGGAAGTTCATCACGTGCGCCGTGATCCGCTTCAGGTAACGGAAGTAGAGGGCCCGGGACACGGCGTCGGCCGGCGTCCCCGTCGACCGGTATGCCGCTTTGATGTGGCGGTCGTAGTCGTCGAGGAAGCCGTCCGCCTTCGAGATCAGCTCCCGGGCACGGTCGACGTTGCGCTCCTCGAACGTCGCGGCGGCTTCGGCGAGCAGGTCCGACACACGATGCCGGTAGGTGAGGAGCTCGTCGCGGTCGGGTGCGTCTTCGAAGTTGGCTCCGTACTTGACCAGGTCGTAGAAGTTCTTCGAGTAGTCACCGATCCGCTCCGCGTCCTTGACGGTGCTCATGTACGACAGCACGAGCGGCAGATCGACGGTGTTCTGCAGCGATGCGTGGATCATCAACTCCCGCCGCACGTCCCGCTGGGCGGTGTTGATGCCGCGGTCCGTCTCCTTGATCTCGCGTTTGGTCTCTTTCGACTTGCCACCGCCGAACAGGGCATCCATGGCGGTCTCGAAGACCTCCCGACCGTCGAGGATCATCTGGACGAGCGTCTCTTCGACGACGTCGATCGTCGACTCGCCGCCTTTGAAGAATTGGAACACCATCGGGGCCTCCTACGTGATGACGATAATCAAGATCGGCAGCGCGACGAATATCCCCGCCACGTATGCGACCGCCAACCATTGCCTGTTCATGGCGATACCGGCGAGTCCCGCGGCGAGCCGGATGGGGATACCGCGGATCTTCGGTATCGGATAGAGGATGAGAATGCCGAGGACGTTGAAGAGCACGTGGACGAACGCGATCGTGAGCCCGCTCACCGCTCCTGCGGCGAGCGCTGCGAGGAGCGCGGTGATCGTCGTCCCGACGTTGGCGCCGAGCGTGATCGGGTAGGCGTTGGACGTCAGGAGAAGCCCGGACGCCACGAGCGGGATGAGGATCGACGTCGTGATGCTCGACGATTGAACCGCCATCGTGATCAAGGCTCCGACCGACATCCCGATGAGTCCGCTCTTGGCGAGCGCCGCGTTGAGCGACCGCTCGATCCGTGCGGCGATCAGGACCTTCATGTTCTTCGTGATGAGCGTCAACGTGAGGAAGATCAGGGCGAGACCGACGACGAGGAGGAGACTGCCGATCACCCGGGGGTTGTCCGAGATCGCCTCGACGACGGACTCGATGTGACCCGCCCCCCACTTCACCGCGCCCTTGATCGGGCTGTTGAACTTCCCTCCGCCGACTTCTCCCGCGAGCGTCTCAGCGATGGCCGTCGCCGGCTTGGAGAGAATGCCGAACGTCAACTCGAGCGGGAGGATGATCGCGACGGCCATCACGTTGAAGAAGTCGTGCATCGTCGCCGCCGTGAACGCCAGCCGGAACTCCTCCGATCGCCTCGCGTGTCCCAGCGACACGAGCGTGTTCGTGACGGTCGTGCCGATGTTCGCTCCCATGATCATCGGGACCGCTGCCTCCATTGGCAGGTTCCCCGCTGCGACGAGGGCGACGATCGTCGACGTCGTCACGGACGACGATTGAACGAGAACCGTCGCGAGGATGCCGACGGCGAGGGCTGCGAGGGGGTTGGTGATCCCCTGGAAGAGGCTCTCGTCGGCTCCGCCGCTGATCCCCTTGATCCCACCTTCGAGGAGGCGGACGCCGATGAGGAACAGGTAGAGGAGCCCGAGCACGACGAGCAGACGCGCCCAGGCCGGCATCTGGCGCTTCCGGGTCGCGATGATCTCCTCGGGCGAGTGTTGCGGTTCAGGCTCGGCGGTCACAGAGATCCCAGGTTCGTGCAGGCGACGAGCCCTGGGGCCGGTTCACGTCCCGACGCCGGCATCGGCCCGCGCGGTGTTCGAGGCGAGATGCTACCAAGAAGGGCCCGGCCGCGCCCGGACGCGCGGGTCGACGATTCGAGCCGGAATCGGGTGGAGCCCCGGCGTCAGCCGATGGCCTCCAGTGCGGCCACGTACTCGTCGAATTCGCGCGGGGTCCCGAGCGATCCGCTGTCGATGATCGAGCGCACGATGCCGTCGGCGTCGAGGACGAACGACACCCGGTTGGAGGCACCGACCGTCTCATTGAACGCCCCGTATTCGGTGGCGACGGCGCCGTGCGGCCAGAAGTCGGCGAGGACGGGGAACGTGAATCCGTTCTCGTCCGACCACTTCTTCGCGACGGGCACGGCGTGGCAGGTGATGACGGCGACGTTGGCGTCCATGTCGTTGAGCGTCGCGAGCCGGTCGCGGATCAGGCAGCTCTCCTCATCGCAGATGCCGGTGAACGGGAACGGGATGAAGACGATCAGGCTCTTCCTGCCTTTGAGATCGTCGAGGGTGACGGTGTTCTTGTCCTGATCGACGAGCGAGAATCCCGGAGCCGGGGAACCGACCTGTGCAGTCATCGCGGGTCTCTTTCGTTGTGTGTGTTGGGTGGTGCTTGTTCAGAGCTCGAACGTGTCCATGAGGACCCGTGCGGCCCAGCCGATGGGGTCCGTCAGTTCCTGCAGGGTCGGGAGGTGGTCCGCCTGCTCCCACACCCGGTACAGAGCATCCCTACCCCAGCGCTCCTCGACCTCGACGCAGAATGCGGCGGCGTCGGCGGCCCGGTGCCGGTTGAGTTCGAGCCCCACGACCTGCTGCAGGTACTGCTCCGCCTGGTCGGGTTCGGATCTTCTGCGTGCGTTGGCGCTCTCGATCTTGTCGAGGTCGGGCATGAGGTCGGCGCCGATCTTGCGGGCGAGGTAGTCGCCGAATCCTTCGACGAAGGTCGCGACGGATTGGATCGCGGCGAGACGGTCGGGGTCCGACGTGCCTTTGAGCAGGGCCGGCGTGGACGTCCCGTCCTCGCCGAGCATGTTCCTGATCTGATCCGGGTCTTCGAGCGCACCGAGCTGACCCATGAGATCGGTGAGGTCGAACTCCACCGTGTCGTAGAAGGCGTCGACGACGGAGACGAAGTGGCCCTTGAGCCACTCGATCTCCATGAGATGCTGGAACACCATCTCGTGCAGCGCGGCCCAGAGGCGAACCTGTCGCGGGTCGACCTCGGCGTCGAACGCGAACGCTTCGACGTTCGGGACGATGAGGTACGGGTGGTCGTGGTCGACCGAGGGGATGCCCGTGTCGAACTGGCCGAGGGCACGGTGCGCCATGAATCCCACCATGGTGCCGGCCTGCATCCCGAGCAGCGCCGGTCCGAGCGGCTGGAGGGCTGCGCCCATCTGGCCGAGCGACTCCATGCCGGGGATGCTGCCGAATCCGCCGGTGAGCTTGTCTGCGAGCGGCTCGACCAGGATCCGGAACGTCTGCTGGTTCTCGAGCGCCCAGGTGGCTCGATCGGTCGGGTTGAGATCGCCGGGGGAGGGGGCGGGCAGCATGGTCGTCGTCTGGATCCGGAGCTCGGCGACGTGCGCCAGCTCCAGGTACTCCTCTGCGAGCGCCGGCTCGATCGGTTCCCGATCACCGGCCAGGTTCTTGGTCAGTTCCCTCGCGAGGTTCCAGTTCACCGGCCCGGACGTCTGGAACAGCCGGAAGAGCTGGGCGAAGAGGTCGTCGCCGTCGCTGCTGAAGGGAAGGTCACCCGTCACCGGATGAGCCTTCGTCGACGATGGGCGCCGGATCTTCAGGGCGCTCGACGAGGGTGACGTCCGCCGTCACCGGCTCGTCACCCCGCATCACCGTGACCTCGATCTCATCGCCCACCCGGTACAGGCGGAGCGTGACGACCAGGTCCTCCATCGTGCGGATCGGCGTGCCGTCCACGTCGACGATGACGTCGCCCGGTTTGAACCCGGCGTCACCGGCGGGCGAGCCGTCTTCCCACAGTTCGGCGATCTCGGCGCCGCCCGGTGTGAGCGCACCGTCGTCTGCGGTCTTGACGTAGTCCTGGCCGTAGATGCCGAGGAACGTGTGGTGCACGGTCCCGGTCTCGATGATCTCCGAGGTCACCCGACGCACGAGCTCGATCGGGATGGCGTAGCCGATGCCTTCAGCGCCGCCGCGTCCGACGCCGATGGCCGACGTGATGCCGATCAGGTCGCCGGAAGCGTCGACGAGGGCCCCGCCGCTGGAGCCCGACGTGATCGGGGCGTCCGTCTGGAGCATCCCGTACAACACGGACTCGCCGCCGAACTGAACCATGCGGGACAGCGCCGAGATGACGCCTTCGGTGAGTGACGCCCCGCCTTCCTGTCCGAGCGGATTGCCGACGGCGATCGCGGTCTGGCCGATGGCGAGGTCCTCCGTGGATCCGAACTCGATCGGTGTGAGCCCTTCGACGTCGACTTTGAGAACTGCGAGGTCGGTGTAGTCGTCGGCTCCGACGATCTCCGCGTCGTAGGTGCGCCCGTCCTGGAGGACGACCCGGCTGACGGTGGCGCCTTCGATGACGTGGTCGTTCGTGATGATGTATCCGTCGTCGAGGATCACGCCCGATCCGGAGCCGGTCAGCGTGAGGACGTCTTCTTCCAGGTCGCCGACCTCGACGGTGACGACCGACGGGACGACTTTGACGGCGACGGCTTCCGCGACGCTCATCGTGGCGTCGCCGGCGACGATCTCGGTGATCACCCGTTCGACGAGGGTCGTGACGGTGGTGCTGTCCTCGGCGGCGACGGGTTCGGGGGGTGTCTCGTTGAAGAGGCCGAGCATGGCGAGCAGCCCGGTGACGGCGACGGCTCCGAGGACGGCGGCGATGAAGGCGACGACGCCGGTCGAGATGGCGCTGCGTCTCCCCTCCGGTCCGGAGGAGGTCTGGACCGGTGGTGCCGGCTGTGGCGTGACCCACGGTGCCGGGTGTGGTTCGATGCGTTCCGTCGGGGGCTGAATTTCCGGCGACTCTGGGGCGGGTCCAGGAGTAAGGTCGTCCATGGAGTCGATTGTATGCCCTCAGACCACCTATCCCAGCAGTCGGACATGATCGCGGTCTCTCCGGATTCCGTCGATCCGACGGCCGTCGTCGCCGCGGTCTCGGCCCCGGACGCCGGCGCCGTTGTGCTGTTCGTCGGGACCGTTCGCGATCACTCTCCCGGAAGGACGGGCGTCACGCACCTCGAGTACGAGGCGTACGACGAGCAGGTCATCAACAAGATCGCCGATGTGGTCGCCGAGGTGCGGGAGCGGTGGCCGGTTCGCCGTGTGGCCGCCATCCACCGGGTGGGGGAGCTCGGCGTGGGGGAGATCTCGATCGCGGTCGCCGTGTCGTCGGCGCATCGCGGCGACGCGTTCGAGGCTGGTCGCTATCTCATCGACGAGGTCAAGGCGAGGGCACCCATCTGGAAGAAGGAGCACTGGCCGGGCGGTTCGGAGTGGGTGAGGGAGGATCTCCATCACTCCTGACGCTGCGTCCGGGGTCGGCAGAGATGCGCTCGTGCGGCTCCTCGACGACCCGGTGCCGTTTCTCGACGACGACGATGCGGCCGTGCGTCGTCTCGCCGTCTCGGCCTGTGTCGCTGCCGGGCTCGACGAAGCCGCGACGGCGAGGATCTGCCGGCTCGCGGTCGACGACGAGGACGGATCCGTGCGGGCGATGGCCGTCGAGGCCATCGGCGGTGCCGGGGTCCGGTGTCTCGACGCGTTGGAGCGGGCCCGGACGGATGACGATCCCCGCGTGATCGAAGCGGTCGCGACCGCGTACGGGGAGATCGGCGAGCGGTCCGCCGTCCCGTGGCTGATGGAACTGGCCCGATCGGACGCCGATCGGGCCGGCCGGGAAGCGGCGGTCGCCGCACTCGGCGCGATCGGCGACCGGTCGGCGGTCCCCGTGCTGCTGGACCTCCTCGCCAAGTCTCCGGCCCAGGTGCGACGCAGGGCCGTCGTAGCGCTGACGGTCTTCGACGACCCGGAGGTCGAGCCGGCGATCCGCCGCGCCGCCCGGGACCGGAACCCGTCGGTTCGCGA
>JAOZRW010000003.1:101171-112445 GCA_029939995.1 Acidimicrobiia bacterium
TGGAACCCCCCTCGTGTCACACGCAGCGAACCCAGGGTTCCTGACCCTGTATTTGCCGTCTCCAGCCCGCGGTTCAGAGAGGCCTTCTATTTCGCGGGCTGGAGACGGCAAATAGGGCGCAGAGAACCCTGGGTTCGCTGCGTGTGACACGAGGGGGGTTCCAGTGGTCTAGAGTGGCGCAGCATTCCGGCGCCTGGAGGAAGCGACCCGGTGACATCGACGCTCGAACGAACTGGTGAGGTAGACCTCACCGGGGCATACCGCACCGTATCTCTGATGGTGCGTGAACGGGCGCACGCCACGCCCGACGCGGTCGCGATGCGCCACAAGGATTTCGGTATCTGGCAGGAGCGCACGTGGGCCGAACTCTGGGAAGAGATCGTCATCGCCGCCCACGGGTTCATCGCCCTGGGGATGCAGCATGGCGACGTCGTCTCGATCCACTCCGAGGATCGGCCCGAGTGGGTCATCGCCGACCTGGCCGCCGTTGCGATCCGTGCGATGTCTACCGGGCTCTACCCGACGAACCCGATGGCCGAAGTCCAGTACCTCGTCAACGACTCCGGCGCGAAGATCCACGTTGCCGAAGACCAGGAGCAGGTCGACAAGATCGTCGATGCCGGCCCGGACGCGTTCCCGAACGTGAAGAAGATCATCTACATCGAGCCTCGCGGCCTTCGATCGGACGAAGACGAACGCCTCCTGTTCTGGGAGGACTTCATGGACCTCGGTCGGGCGCACCGTGAGGAACACCCCGGTACCGTCGCGGCGACGATGGCCGAGGCCGAGCCGGACGACATCGCGACGCTCGTCTACACGTCCGGGACGACGGGCCCGCCGAAGGGAGCGATGCTCTCGAACCGCAACGCCTCGTTCGCCATCGAGAACATCATCCTCGCCGAGGGGCGCACCGCCGACGGGAAGATGCCCGGTCCGCATGACATGGTGCTCACCTACCTGCCGCTCGGACACGTGGCAGAGCGGGTCATGTCGACGTGGACGATGTGCTCGTCGGGCGTGGTCCTGAACTTCGCGGAGTCCATCGAGACCGTTCAGGCGAATCTCCAGGAGATCCAGCCGACCCTGTTCTTCGCCGTGCCCCGGATCTGGGAGAAGATCCACGCCACGATCCTCATCAAGCTGAACGACGCAACGTTCGTGAAACGTCTCGTGAACGGGCTCGGCTTCAATCTGGCCGCCTACATCGGCCGGAGCCGCGCCAAGAACAACGGCAACTACACCTTTGGCGCCCGCCTCGCCTACTGGTTCGGGAACATCATCATGTTCCGGGCATTGAAGGAGCGGGTCGGCCTGCGACGGTGCCGGTGGGCCGGGACGAGCGCCGCCCCCATCGCTCCCGAGGTCATCGAGTTCTTCATGGGCTTCGGCGTCCCGATGGTCGAACTGTACGGGATGACGGAGAACAGCGCCGTGGCGACGCTCAACTTCCATGGCCGCATCAAGGTGGGGACGGTCGGGGAGCCGTACCCGGGGATCGGTCTCCGTCTCGACGAGGAGACCGGGGAGATCCAGACGAAGCACGACGGGAACTTCCTCGGCTACTGGAACAAGCCGGAGGCGACCGCCGAGACGTTCACCGACGACGGGTGGCTCAAGACCGGGGACGTCGGCGTCTGGGTCGACGGCACGCACCTCAAGATCATCGACCGGATCAAGCACATCATCATCACGTCGGGCGGCAAGAACATCTCCCCGTCCGAGATCGAGAACAGCCTCAAGACGTCGCCCTACATCAAAGAGGCGATGGTCATCGGCGACGGCCGCAAGTACCTCACGGCGCTGATCGCCATCGAGTACGACGTCGTCGGGAACTGGGCGCTGTCGAAGAGCATCCCGTACACGACGTACCACGACCTGTCGAGCAAGCCCGAGGTCATCGAACTGGTGCAGGGCATCGTGGACAAGACGAATGAGAAGTTCGCCAGGGTGGAGCAGATCAAGAAGTTCCGGATGATCCCCAAGGAGCTCGATCACGAGGATGGAGAGTTGACGGCTACACAGAAGATCAAGCGCAAGGCCATGGAGGACATGTTCAGCGACCTCGTCGCGGACATGTACGGATCATGATCCCGACCATCCTCGCGTTCGCGGAAGCCGGTGGCCAGGACGCCATCGACAAGTTCGCCAACGCGACGAGCAGCGGGATCGCCCTCGGGGCGATCTACGCACTCCTCGCCCTCGGCCTCGTCCTCATCTACAAGGCGACCCAGGTCCTCAACTTCGCCCACGGCGCTCTCGCCGCGCTCGGCGCGTTCTTCGCCGCGTACCTCGCGACGGTCCTCAACTTCCCGGGACGCTACGCCACGTTCCTGCCCCTGACGATGCAGTGGCTGCTCTCCGCCCTCGTCGCGGTCCTCCTCACGGCCGTCGTCGGGCTCGTGCTCGAACGCCTCGCGATCCGGCCCATGATCGGCGAACCGCTGTTCTCGGTCGTGATGATCACGATCGCGCTCGACATCGTGATCCGGACCATCACCGACGACCTCATCGGCACCAACCCCCGCCCGCTCGGCGATCCGTGGGGCGCCGGTAACTTCCACCTCGGGCCGGCCGTGATCGCGAAATCCGAAGTGGCGACGCTGATCGTGACGCTGATCTGTCTGATCGGCATCGCGCTCTTCTTCCGGTCGCGCTACGGCGTCGCGATGCGGGCCACCGCGTTCGATCAGGAAGCAGCGATGGCGCAGGGCATCAGCGCCGGACGCATCTTCGCCCTCGCCTGGGCGATCGGCGCCGGACTGGCGGCAACGGCGGGGATCTTCTCATCGCTCTTCCCCCGCTCGTCCATCGGCGTCAGCAACACCACCGCGTTCTTCGCGTTCCGTGCCCTCCCGGCGATCGTCATCGGCGGTCTCGACTCCATCACGGGGGCCGTCGTCGGCGGGTTCATCGTGGGGCTCGCCGAGTCGTACGCCGGTGCCTACCTCGTCGGTGACACCTGGTCGTTCCTCGGCCTCGGCTTCGCCGGCGTGATGCCGTACATCGTGATGCTCGTGGTCCTGATCGTCCGACCCTACGGACTGTTCGGCACCGAGGAGATCCGTCGCGTATGAGGAACCGGCCCCGTCTCTACGTGTCGTATGCGTCGGAGATGGCGCTGCTTCCCACGTGGACGCAGAAGGTCGCGGCACTCGTCTTCCTCGTCTTCCTCGTCCTCATCCCGTTCGGCGTGATTCCCGGACTCGGTTTCCTCGCCGACAACGACTGGCTGAAGATCCTCAGCCGGGTGTCGATCTTCGCCATCGGGGCGCTGGGCCTGCACCTGTTGTCCGGTCTCGCCGGCCAGGTCTCGCTCGGTCATGCGTTCTTCGTCGGCATCGGCGCGTACACGGCGGCGATCCTCGGCGGAGAAGTCGGGAAGGGCACCTGGGGCCTCGGCCTCCCCATCTGGATCTGGCTCCCGGCGGCGGGCATCGTCGCGGCGCTGATCGGTGCGCTGATCGCCCCGACGGCGGTGCGGGTGCGCGGCATCTACCTCGCGATCGTCACCCTCGGACTCGTGTTCGTCGGCGAGTGGCTGTTCCGCAGCCTGCCGTTCATCACCGGCGGCGCGCAGGCGGGACGCAAGTTCCCGACGTTCGAGTTCCGATTCTGGCAAGAGGAAGTGCCCTTCCTCGACTTCACCTCCGACGGGCCGTGGTTCGGCATCCAGATGACGAGCGAGGCCAAGATCTACATCCTGCTGCTCGTGTTCGTGATCATCGCCGTGATCATCGCGAAGAACATCCAGCGGACCAGGGTCGGCAGGGCGTTCATGTCGATCCGCGACCGGGACATCGCCGCCGAGGTGATGGGCGTCGCCGACACGAAGCACAAGGTGATGGCGTTCGCCCTCTCGTCGGCGCTCGCCGGCGTGACCGGTGCCCTCATGGGGGCGTTCGTGGGACGGCTGGTGCCGGAGGGGTTCTCGCTGTTCCTCTCGATCCAGTTCGTCGCGGCGCTGCTCATCGGCGGCATCGGCACCGTCACCGGAACGCTCCTCGGCGCCACGTTCGTGCTGGTCCTTCCTCGCGTCGTCCAGGACCTGACCGGTCTGCTCGCCTCGACCGCCCAGACGGGGAGCGGATGGACCGCCGCCGTCGCCAACTTCTTCGTCTCGACCGCCGAGGGTGATCCGGGCATCGTCTCGACGCTCCCCGGCACGTCCCCCGGTCTCAACATCGCCCAGTTCAACCTGCTGTTGTACGGGCTGCTCCTGATCGCGTTCCTGATCTTCGAGCCGCTCGGTCTCTACGGCATCTGGATCCGTATCCGCAACTACTGGAAATCGTGGCCATTCACCTACTAGCAATATCCGGTCGCCCCAGGCCAGGGCAACAGATCGGACCGAGGAGGAAACAGTGAAGAAACTCAAGATCTTCGCACTGATACTCGTATTCGCGCTCATCGCAGCGGCGTGCAGTAGCAGCAGCGAAGAAACTACGACGACGGCCGGCGGGTCCGAAGAGACCACGACGACGGCCGCTGATGCAACTACCACGACGGCCGGCGGGTCCGAAGAGACCACGACGACGGCCGCGGCGCCGATGGAGATCAAGACCGACTTCGGTGTCGATCTCGAAGCCGGGACGATCACGGTCGGGCAGACGGCGGACCTCACGGGCCCGTTCGCTCCGCTCATCAAGCCGATCCTCGCCGGACAGCAGCTGTACTGGTCGTGGCTCAACGCCAACGGCGGCGTCGGCGGGCTCCAGGTTCAGATGGAGACCCGCGACACGGCCTATCAGGTCGAGCAGCACATCGCCGCGTACGACGAGATCCGCGACCAGGTCGTCGCGATCAGCCACACGACGGGTTCGCCGCAGACGCTGGCGATCGCCGACGCGCTCGAAGAGGACAGCATGATCGCCGTCCCCGCGACGTGGTACTCGGGCTGGACCGACACGAACATCGCTCCGGCGGTCGTGCACCTCGGTGCCCCGTACTGCCTCGAGGCGATGAGCCTCCTCGACTGGATCTCCTCGGAGTGGGCGAACGAAGGCAACGACTCCCCGACGCTCGCAGTGGCGTCGATCCCCGGCGACTTCGGTCTCGACTCGATGGCCGGCGCCCTGAAGTGGGCCGAGCTCAACGGCGTCGAAGTCGTCTACGACGGCTCCGGCACGATCATCCCCGGCCAGGACCAGAAGCCGGTCGCCGATGCGATCGTCGCGTCCGGTGCCGACATGGTCTTCGTCACGACGACGCCGGGCACGTTCGGCGAGGTCTTCGGTGGAGCGCTCCAGCAGGGCTTCGTCACCGCGAAGTGGTCCGGTGCGGGCCCGACCTACAACCCGGCGTTCATCGCTGAGGGTTCGCCGATCGCCGACGCGATCCAGGCCATGTGGTACGGCGGCTTCTACGCCCAGCCGTGGGGCGGCGACTCGGCCGGCATGGCGCTTGTCATGCAGCTCGTCGAGGAGTTCGCTCCCGACATGCCCGTCAACGACTACGTCGGTCTCGGCGTTTCCGAAGCGATGCTCGTGCACGCAGCCCTCCAGGCCGCCTACGACAGTGGCGACCTGACCCGGGCCGGCGTCTACGCGGCGCTTCGGACGCTCGACGACGTGGACTTCATGGGTCTCGCGCCGAACGAGAACTACACGGGGACGACTGCCGACCAGGTCCAGCGTGCGATCACGCTGTACCGTCCGTCGGTGGCCAACCTCCAGGCCGGTGGTTCCGGCTCGGAGATCGTCGAGAACAACTTCGTCGGACCGACCGCAGAGAGCTTCGACTTCCAGGAAGCCTGCTACCAGTTCTAGACGAAACGAGGGGTGGCCGGACCGCAAGGTCCGGCCACCCTCCGACCAGAACGAACAAGCCAACAAGACAAGCAAGAACGAGGACAAGAGGAACGAATGCTCGAAGTCGCGAACCTGGAGGTCGTCTACAACGACGTCGTTCTCGTGTTGCGCGGTCTGTCGCTGAACGTGCCCGACGGGGAGATCATCGCCCTGCTGGGAGCGAACGGTGCCGGCAAGACGACGGCGCTGCGTGCGATCACGGGCATCCTCGACATCCACGAAGGCGATATCACCAAAGGATCCGTCACGTTCAACGGTGAGCGGATCGACGACAAGGATCCGTCGGCCATCGTGCGCATGGGGATCGCCCAGGTGCTCGAAGGGCGGCGGATCTTCGCCGAGATGACCGTCGACGACAACCTGCGGGCGGGCGCGTTCACGAACACGAACAAGGCGTCCATCACCGCCGCCCACGAGCGGGTCATGGAGTTGTTCCCGGTGCTCCAGGGTCGCAGGAAGGACAGCGCCGGATACCTCTCCGGAGGGGAGCAGCAGATGCTCGCGATCGGGCGCGCCCTCATGGCCGATCCGAAGCTCCTCATCCTCGACGAACCGACCCTGGGGCTCGCCCCGATGCTCGTGCAGCAGATCCGCGACATCATCGTCGACATCAATCGGCAGAACGTGTCGGTGCTGCTGATCGAGCAGAACGCCAACATGGCACTGTCGATCGCGAACTACGGGTACATCATGGAGACGGGAAAGGTCGTCATGGACGGCGACCCGCAGAAGCTCCTCGGGGACGAGGACGTCAAGGAGTTCTACCTCGGCCTTCACAGCGAGGGGGAGCGGAAGTCGTTCCGCGATGTGAAGCACTACAAGCGTCGGAAGCGGTGGCTGTCATGACGACACGCAGAACGGCCCTCACGTTCGATCACAGCGCCGAGCAGGGTACCTACGAGCATCTCCTCCAGTTCGAGGACGTGAGCCTTTCGTTCAAGGGCCTCAAGGCGCTCGACGACGTCAGCTTCCACGTCGACGACGGCGAACTGTTCGCCATCATCGGACCGAACGGCGCCGGCAAGACCTCCACGTTCAACTGCATCAACGGCGTCTACAAGCCGCAGCAGGGGGCGATCCGGTGGAAGGGCGAGAACATCCTCGGCCGCAGGCCGGACCGGGTAGCGAAACTCGGCGTGTCACGCACGTTCCAGAACATCGAGCTGTTCGCGCACATGACCGTGCTCGAGAACATCACGCTCGGCCGTCACGTCCGCACGAAGACGTCGTGGTGGGACGGGGCGCTGTGGATCGGCCCCGCGAAGAAAGAGGAGCTCGCGAACCGGGCCGTGGTCGAGGACATCATCGACCTGCTCGAGATCGCCCGCTGGCGCAAGTACCACGTCGGGATGCTGCCGTACGGCGTGCAGAAGCGGGTCGAGCTCGGCCGCGCCCTCGCGATGGAACCGGAGCTGCTGCTCCTCGACGAGCCGGTCGCCGGGATGAACCTCGAAGAGACCGAGGACATGGCCCGGTTCATCCTCGACATCCGCGAGGAACTCGGGATCGCGATGATCCTCGTCGAGCACGACATGGGGCTGGTCATGGACATCGCCGACCGGGTGATGGTCATCGACTTCGGCAAGCGGATCGCCACCGGCATACCGTCGGAGATCCAGAACGACCCGAACGTCATCAAAGCCTATCTCGGCGAAGAGATGGACTCCTGACCCCCCTGCGAACCCAGGGTTCGCAGGCGGAAATAGCCGTCATTTCAGCCCACGGTTCGTCCGATCAGCGCAGATTCGTCGACCGATCCACGACGTACCAGGCGGCCGGAAGGAGCAGACCGGCGAGCACGGCCTTGACGACGTCACCGGCGATGAACGGGTAGAGGCCCGCCCGGAGCGCCGAGCCCAGCGTGGGGATCGACTCGACCGTCGCCCAGAGCCATGTGACCCCCAGCGTGTACACCGCTGCGCTCCCGACCACGAAGGCGGGGATCGCCGTGCGAACCGTGCGATCCCGGCCCTGCTCGGCGAACCGGCCGATCAGCCAGGCGGCGACGACGAATCCGGCGAGGTACCCGAACGACGCCCCGGTCGCGTAGCCGAGGCCGCTTCCGCCCCCTGCGAAGACCGGCAGGCCGACGGCACCGAGCGCCACGTACACCAGCATGCTCCCGGCTCCGAGTCGCGACCCGAGCGCCGTCCCGGCGAGGAGGACGCCGAAGGTCTGGCCGGTGATGGCGATCGGTGTTCCCGGGATGTAGATCCTGATCTGGGCGGCGATCGCCGTCACGAGGGCGAACACGACCATGAGCGCGATCGTGTTCGCCGTCCGGCGGGGGATCGCAGAAGCGGCGAGCACGTTGGGATGGAGAGCTTGCACGGCCGGCCTTTCGTTCGTGGATTTGCGTCCCGTTCCTCAAGGAGGGGGCGGTAGACGCCGATGTGGACGACAATGAGACCCGTGAGATCGGCGATACGTTTCATGACGGCGCTGGGGCTGCTCGTCGCCCTCCTGGCGGCGCTGCCCGCCGTCGCCGCACCCTCGCCCGAGGATGCGGTCCCCGCCCCATCGCGCCAGCCGTCGTTCGACAGCAGCCAGCAATCGGGCGTCGTCGAGTCGCGGCTGCGGATCCCCGCGATCGGTGTCGATGAAACGGTCCGTTCCGGCATCTCCTTGTCGGTGATCGACCGCGGCGTGGCGCACTGGGCGGGAACGTCCGCACCGGGCGGATCCGGCAACGTCGTCCTCGCCGGTCATCGCACCACCCACTCCCGTCCCTTCTGGGACCTGGACCGTCTGACGGACGGCGATCTGGTCTTTCTCGAGGACGGGAACGGTTTCGACGTCATCTACCGCGTATCGGACACGTTCGTCGTCGAACCCGACGACCTGTGGATCTCATACGACTTCGGGAAACCGATGGTGACGATGTTCGCCTGCCACCCGAGAGGCTCGGCGCGGTACCGGATCGTCGTCCAGGCCGACCTCGTCGCGGGCCGACGCATCGCCTGACCGACGTGGAAGCCCCGATACGTCGGTAACCTCGTCGGCGATGGGCGACATGATCACCACGGACACGGAGCGTCCGGAGCAACCTGCGGCGGATCCGACGGACCGCCGGCCGCTCCCGAAATGGCCGTTCGTCCTCGCCGGCTTCCTCATCGCCGTCGGCATCGCGATCGCGATCGCCTGGCCGATCAAGGTGCCGTACTACACGCTCTCACCGGGCCCGCTGTACGACACGTCCGACTTCGTGCACGTCCCGGGGGCCACCGACACGACCGAGGGTGAGATGTTCTTCCTGACGGTCTCGCTGCGGGAGGCCAACGCGTTCGAGTACATCGCAGCCAAGTTCAATCCGAAGGTCGACGTCGCCCCCAAGCAGAACATCCGCCCGACGGGCGTCTCCCCCGAGGATCTGCGCCGCGAGAACCTGGCACGCATGGAACAGTCCAAGACCGATGCGAAGTTCGTTGCGCTGACGAAGCTGGGGTACGAGCCCACCTACATCGGAACGGGCGCGCTCGTCATCGACACCGTCCCCGACTCGGCGGCCGACGGGGTGCTTCTCCCCGACGACGTGATCGTCGGCATGGACGGCAAAGACGTCGCGTTCCGCTCGGACGTCATCGACGACCTCGCCGACAAGGAGATCGGGGACCCGGTCGTGGTCACGGTCGAACGGACGGCCGACGACGCGAAGGAACCGGAGATCGTCGAGGTCACGCTCGTGCTCGGCCCGCACGTCGATGATCCTTCGAAGCCGATGATGGGGGTCCTGCTCGACAACAACGAGCCGATCATCGAGTTCCCCATCGACGTCGAGATCGATTCGCAGAACATCGGAGGGCCGTCGGCCGGGATGATGTTCACCCTCGAGATCATGAACCAACTCACGGAGCAGGACCTCACCGGCGGACGGCGGATCGCCGGTACCGGAACGATCGCTCTCGACGGAACGGTCGGTGCGATCGGCGGCGTCACGCAGAAAGTGAACGCCGCAATCGACGCCGGGGCCGCCGTCGTGTTCGTCCCCGCGGACAACTACGACGACGCGGTCGCCGCGGCGGGCGACAAGATCACCGTGGTCCGGGTCGAGACGATCGACGACCCGCTCGACTATCTCGGATTCGTGCCGCCCGACATCGCCGGGTAGATCGTCGTCAATACCCCGGACGAACGACGACGCTCGTTACCCTGGGCGCATGGACGAGCCGACTCCCCAGCACCTTTCGCCCGACGCGTTCGCCGTGGTCCGCAGAGGCTACGACCGCGCCCAGGTGGATGCATACATCGCGCAAGCCGACGAGCGGATCACCGCCCTCGAACGCGAGGTCGACAAGCTGCGCTCCGGCATGTCCGAACTGGGTCTCGAAGGGCCCGTCGATCTGGCGTCCGAGCTGGATCGCGTCGGAGAGGAGATCAAGCAGATCCTCCAGGAGGCCCGGACGGCGGCCGAGCAGATGCGGTCCCGTGCGGCCGACGACGCTGCCCGATGGAGGGGAGAAGCGGACGCCGAGTCCAGGGCGTTGCGCGAGTCCGTCGCTACGACCGCGTTCGAGATCCGCCGATCCGTGTGGGAGACGGGCAGCGAGATCATGGCCGCGGTCGTCGCCGAAGCGAACGCCCTCATGGACCGGGCGACCGAACAGGCGCTCTTCGTTCAGGCCGAAGCGGAGCGAGAGGCGTCCCGTCTCGTCGGCGACGCGCGCCGTGAACGCGACGAAGCGGTCCACGCCGCACGCGACGAGGCGGAGCGGATCCTGATCGCCGCCCGGCAGGAAGCCGGGGCACTCACGGCTGCGGCCCGTCGCGACGCCGACGCGGCCCAGCAGCGCGCTCATGCTCTCGAACAGCGGCGAACGGAGCTGATGGCGGAGTTGGAAGCGGCACGGGCGACGATCGCCGGTGTCGAACCGGCTCCCGAGATCGAACCCGAAGCTGCGGAACCGCTCTCCGACGCGGCGCCGGATACGGCCGTGGCTCCCGTGGAGGAGACCGACGCTGTGAAAGCCGCCCGATCGCACTGGCCCGATGACGAAGGGTCGGTGCGGATCGTCTCGCCGGACCGGGTGCTGGCGTCCGAGCCGGTCGACGCAGACGACCTCGCGGCGGAGGTGGAGGCGATGCGACGGGCGACGGCTCGTCCTGAGTCGATCGTCGAAGCAGCGCCCGAGCCCGAGCCGGAACCGGAACCGGAACCTCAGGCAGTACCTGATTCTGAGACACCGGCCGAACCCGTGCCGGAACCCGAGCCGGAGCCGGAACCGATCGTCGAACCCGTGTCGGAGCCCGAGCCGGAGCCGGAACCTGCGCCGGAACCTGCGCCGGAACCTGTACCGGAACCGGAGCCTGAGCCCGTGCCTGAGCCCGTGCCTGAGCCCGTGCCTGAGCCCGTGCCTGAGCCGGAACCTGAGCGGGAGCCCATGCCGGAGCCGGAGCCCGAGGCAGAGCCCGAAGCGGATCCGCTGGCCGGACTGTTCGCCCAGCTGAGAGAGCCGAAACCGGAGCCGCC
>JAOZRW010000164.1 GCA_029939995.1 Acidimicrobiia bacterium
GAACCGATGTCTATAGCTAAAATTGTGTCACTCAATTTGTAAGTCCTTCCATATACACTTCTGTAGGATATTTGCTGTCTAACATTTTTATGAGGTTAGCTTCAAATATATTTGCTTTGATCTGATTAACAGTCTGTTTTAGAAGATCACTCTTATTGTTGTCCATCGGTAAGAGTTTCTGATCCATAATATTGTAAACTATAACTTTATCCAATACGCTTATAATACCGTTTTCTTCTGAAGATGTAAAGAGTTTTTGTAAAAATTGTAAACTTTCCTGTAAATTTAATGGTTTTAGGTTGTCATGCTTCTCTAAAGTAACAAAATCGGACACTGTAGCATTGTTTGTATCGAAGTTTTTAAGTGTTGTTTCTGCGAGTTTCAAAAGTGCTTTCTTTTTTGCTTCCAAAGCATATATGGCAGATACTTCTTCTTTCGCTTCTTCAAATGTTTTTGCCTGAGGCTCTTTGATGCTTTTGATCTTGACAGTGGCATATCTGTCAGCAACAACTTTCGGTTTAGTGATGTCTTCAATATTTTTTTGCTGAATATCATCCCATATCTCTTTTGTCAATGTACTGTCATTAAGTGCCAGTGTAAGTGTTTCACTGTTTTTCAGTTTATCTTTTTTGAAAGCTATATAATTTTTCTGTGCTGCTTTTTTTGTTTTTTTTACTTTAAGATCAGCACTTGCTTTCTCTTTCGCTTCCTCAAATGACAATTGCTTGCCTTGTGCGTCTGTGTAGTTGAATGAGTTAGTGTTGTAGAACTCTTTGATTTCCTCTTCTGATACTTCTGTGGCAGAACTTTGTGTCCATACAAGATCCAGCGTATATGTTTTTGGAGTCATGAAATTATCTTTTTTTGTTTCCCAGAATGTTTTCACTTTACTTTCATCAAGAGAAATATTGACATCATCTGCTGTCAATACTTTGTAGGCAATTTTGTCAGCGACATTCATTGCCGATGAGATAGTTTCAATTTCCAGTGGAAGAGCATCAACATTGAGAAGATCCAGTGTTTTTGTAATGGTGAGTTCCTCTTTTAACTGCGCTTCAAATACTTTGGCTTTCATTCTTCTTGACTGGAGGAAACCCTGATAGATCTTTTTATTGAACTGTCCGTCTTTTTGAAATGCTGCAATACCCGCGAGTGTATCAGCAATCTCTTTGTCTGAGACAATGATACCGGTATCTTTTGCAAAGTTAAGTAGTTTTGCCTGAGTATTTATCCTTGCAAATGCCTGCTGCACAAGACCCATCTCTTTTGCTTTTTTCTCATCGAGTTGACCATTCATTCTCTGGTTCATTTGCCCATAGATGTCAGAGTAAACTGTATTGAGTTTTGTTTGCGGAATTTCAATGT
>JAOZRW010000165.1 GCA_029939995.1 Acidimicrobiia bacterium
TTGTTACCGATTGTTTCGAACGTGTTATTCCTGAGCGTTAAATTATTGTATCCATTTAAATGAACCGCATAGTGTCCGTCCGGGTTGTTGAAGGTGAAGCCGTCAAATGTCACTCCGTCAGCAGCAATGGTTACTGCTGCACCGCTGGTACCTTCAATAACTACCGGGGGAGAAGCTATGCTGCGAATGGCATAGAAAGTAAGAGTCTTATCAACGGTAATATTCCCTGTGTAAGTTCCTGCCAATACTGTAATGGAGTCACCATCAACAGTGGTTGCATCATTTACAGCTGAAATAATATCACTAAAATATGTGTCCTGTGTTACATTATGAACAGGCAATCCGCCACATGCTCCTGATACAGGCTGGAATCCCGTAGCAAGGAGTTGATCATCGGTACCGTCCGTCAGGTACGAATCAATATATACTTCACCCGGGAAAGCTCCAACAAGACTCTGTATTTCTTCCGGGTCGGTAGTTCCAAACCAGTTACAGGATGTGTGCACATCCTGCAGGGTGGCATTAGCAATGGCGCCATCCACAGTGATGGAAGTTCCATTACTGAAGCTATTTTCTTCTACAGTAATTGAACCGGCACCGGGGTTAGTTTCGAACCAGAGAGCTACCGAATTGACTGTTGCCGGGTCGGCATCCACCAGGTCACTTACCTTGTTGTTGGTAACGAATGCACCCGGAGTATTACATTCTAACCCGATAGCATGTATCCATCTTCCTTCCAGGTTGGAGACTTCGTTGTAAATGACTTGTGCCCCTGTTACACCGGGATCGCTAATGCCACCAACGGCCAGCAGAATACCATAGGAAAGTTTTCCGTCCGGAGCCCCAGCAGTACTGGCGTGCAGATCAGAGATCTTGTTCCGTTGAATGACCAGGTTGTTCACAGCATTTGTAGCATTGGTAAAACCTACGACAACGCCACCGGCATTGCCTGTACTTCCACTTACCATGGAACCATAAATATCGGAGAATGTGTTATCTTCAATGAGAATATTGTTGATATCCGCCGAGCTCACCGAAACGGAAACGGCATATGAATGTCCTGACGTAACATTGTTTCCAATGTTCTCAAAATCATTATTTCTCAGTGAAAGGTCACTGTTGCCGTTGGAAGAAACGCCATAGTTTCCGTCGGGGTTGGTGATAGTAAATCCATTCAGCGTCACGTTGTCAGCAGCAACGGTAACGGCAGAGCCGCCTGTGCCTTCGATTATCACTGGTGGGGAGGCTATACTACGAATGCCATACAATGTAAGAGATTTATTTACATTAAGATTACCCGTATAAGTTCCTGCCAATACTGTAATGGAGTCACCATCAACAGTGGTTGCATCATTTA
>JAOZRW010000040.1:0-13227 GCA_029939995.1 Acidimicrobiia bacterium
ATCACCAGGACATCTACCACGCCGGGTTCTTCTACGACGCCGTGAAGGAGTACGCCGAGGGCGTGCTCACCGCTGCGCTGCTCGCCGGGGAACCGCTTCCCCTGCCGTCGGAGATCGGCGTGCACTCCGTCCCGTACCTCAAAGGCCTGGGCGAAGCAGTCGGGGAACAGCGGCGTCGGATGCTCGACTATCTGCGAGCGGGGCGCATCGCCGACGCCGAAGCGACGTTCGTCGCGATGGATGCGGTACTCGATCTGCTGACCTCGCTCGACTATCCGGACGGTATGACGGCGGGCCTGCGGCGAACGACCGATGTGGCGAGATCCCTCATCGAGCGCAGCCGTTCGGATCTGACCACGGCGGTCGTCCAGGAACGGCTCCGCTCGCAACTGGGAGGGAACTGATGGCAGCGCCGGCGTGTCCCGTGTGCGGTTCTACCGATATCCGGATGGTTCGGACAGAAGAGTCGATCCGCCGCGTCACCGGTTCGAAGCCGGGCGACGGCAAGCCGGCCTTCGTCATCGAGACCGATCCGTTCGAGTCGTCGACGAAGGAGATCGTTACCTGCGTCAACGGTCATGCCCACCCCGAACGCGTCGGCTTCGATATCGAGTGGTCCTGATCCGGGTGCCGGTGCGACCCGGCGCCTGATACACTCCCGTCCCGTCCGGGGGTGTAGCTCAGTCCGGCAGAGCACTACGTTCGCAACGTAGGGGCCAGGGGTTCAAATCCCCTCACCTCCACCAGATCCAGCAGGGTTCGCCCGCAGACGCTCCCGTCGCACGAAGCCGCGTTCACCTTGGAAACCGCGTCGCTCAGGCCGTGGGTTGCGCCGTGACATGGAGAAACACGTTCTCGAAGCGGATACTGCCGTTCTCGGTCCGATATGACTCCACGGCGGGCGCAACGGCGGCTCTGAGATCGTCTTCACCGACGACCTCCAACGTTGCCTGCATCGGACCGCCGGAAATGAAGGCCCTCCAGAACGTGTCGAAGTCGGCAAACGCCATCGGGCAGGAAGCTTCGCCGACTGCGATGACGTTCATTCCCGCTTCTTCGATCAACCCTTCGAGCACGCCGGGACCGGACAACCCGAAGGGGCCGGCCCCGGGCGGAGGTGAAGGCAGTGCGTCTCGCACCGCGGCGAACACGGCTCCGAGATCCACCTTGTCGGCCGTGCCGAACAACCCGACCGAGACGCGAGCGCCGACCTTGGCGACTCGGGACAGTTCCCGCAACGCCGCCACGCGGTCTTCCGCGTATTGGATCGAAGACGCGGCGATCACGGCATCGAACGATCCGTCGGCGAAGGGGAGTGCCTCCAATTCGCCGACACGGAAGTCGGCACGTGGAACCCGGTCACGAGCTACGTCGACAAGCGGCTCGCAGGCATCCAACCCGGAGACCACAGCCCCTCGGCTTGCAGCGAGCACGCTCGCCCCTCCGCCTCCACAGCCCGCATCGAGAACAGTGGTTCCCGCCCCGACGCCGGTCGTGTCCAACATCGCCTCCCAGAGAGGAGCGTGCATGCCTTCTTGCATACCGGCCCAGTCTTTCGCAGCACGACCCCATAGATCACCCTGAATCTCCGCAGAACCCACGACAACACCTCCAGCCGAATCTGATGGACACTCCTTCGACCGTACCGAAGACGATGGTCCGGTGGGGGCGATTTCTCGTGCAACCTGTCCGGCTCCGGAAATGCCGGTCCCCGGCCGGAACAACAAGAAGGGGGACTTCGTCATCAACGACGACGGGTCGGTCACGCTCTCCTTCGGTCCCGAGGTACCCGCGAGGAACGAGTCCAACTGGATCCAGATCGTCCCCGGCAAGAGCTGATGCTGCGCGTTCCGCAACTATGGTCCGCTCGAGATCTGGTTCGGTAAGACCCGGAAACTCGACGACCTCGTCCCCGGCGCCGACGAGGCCGGGAGCGACCCGTTCGTCCGTTCGCACATCAGATCGAGAGAGAAAGGCTGATATGGAAGTCCTCACCGTCATCGTCCAGGTGTCCGCGCTCGTGTTCGTGCTGGCTTCGATGCTGGCGATGGGCTTGAGCCTGACGATCCCCGAGATCATCGAGCCGTTGAAGAATGCCCGTCTCGTCGTCCTCGCCCTCGCCGTGAACTTCGTTCTCGTTCCCCTCCTCGTCTGGGGATTGCAGGCCGTTCTGAGCCTCGACGAGGCGATCTATACCGGCCTCGTGTTGATGGCGACGGCGGCCGGTGCGCCGTTCCTGCCCAAGCTCGCCCAGGCGGCGAAAGGCAACATCGCGTTCTCCGTCGGCTTGATGGTCATGTTGATGGTCGTAACCGTCGTCTACATGCCCGTCGTACTGCCGCTGTTCCTCGAAGGCGTCACCGTCGACGCGTGGGCGATCGCGAACTCGCTGATCGTGTCGATGCTCGTGCCGCTGGCGATCGGGCTGTTCGCGAAGTGGCGATGGTCCGACATGGCCGACGGTCTCGCTCCGGTGATGTCTCAGATTTCGTCCGTGGCGGTGATGCTGCTCCTCGTGGGAGCGATCGTTCTCCAGTGGGAGAACATCGTCTCGCTCGTCGGAACCCGTGGGCTCCTCGCGATCGCCGTGCTCGCCGTCGTATCGCTCGTCATGGGCTACTTCGCGGGCGGGTCGGATCCCGGGGTGCGCTCCGTCATGGGGCTGGGAACTGCGCAGCGCAACCTGTCGGCCGCCCTCGTCGTCGGCGCTCAGAACTTCTCGGACACCCCCATGGTGCTCGTCACCGTGGTCGTCGCCGGGATCATCCTGTTGGTGATCCTGCTACCGACGGCCGGGGAACTCGGGCGCCGGGCGGACGCCGCATGACAGCCAATCGAGCTCCGGCCGCCCCGGGCGGTTGTACGCTCCGGCGATGCGTGGAACCTGGCTGATCCTGTTCGCTTCGATCCTGTGGGGCACGACCGGTACCGCTCAGGCGCTCGGTCCGGACGATGCCAGCCCACTGGCGGTCGGGGCCCTGCGACTCCTCATCGGTGCCGCCGTGTTGGTGGCCGTTGCTGTGCTGCGCAAGAGCGACTCGGGCTGGCGGTGGGTCGTTCGGCCGGTCACGCTGTTCGCAGCGATCGGGGTGGCGGCCTTCCAACTGTTCTTCTTCTCCGCGGTGTCGCGCACGGGCGTCGCTGTGGGGACGTTGCTCGCCCTCGGCTGCGCAGCGGTGTTCGTTGGCGTCGCGGAGGCGTTGCTTGCCCGGACGTGGCCGGATTCGAGATGGACGGCGGCGACCATCCCGGCGGTGGTGGGGTTGGCGATCCTCGCGGCTTCGACCCGGGATGCGTCGGTGGACGGCGTGGGTGTGCTCCTGGCACTGGGCGCAGGCGCGTCGTACGCGACCTACATCGTGAGCACGGCTCGGTTGGCACAGCTCGGATCGATCCGTCACTCGACCGCTGCGGTGTTCAGCATCGCGGCAGTAGCGCTCGTACCGGTGGCGCTGTCGCAGGATCTGTCGTTCGTGCGCGACGTGGACGGAGCGGTGATGGTCCTCTGGCTCGGGTTCGCGACCCTGGCGCTCGCCTATCTGTTGTTCTCATCCGGTCTTCGCGATATCGATTCGAGCATTGCGGGGACGCTGTCGCTCGCCGAACCGGTGACGGCGACCCTCCTCGGCGTGGTCGTGCTTGCCGAACGGCCCGGGTGGTGGGCCTGGCTCGGCATCGCATTGATCATCGTCGGGCTCATCCTTGCCTCGCGATCGTCACGTCGCGCGGTCCCCGCCGTACCCGTCTGACCGGCACCGGCCGGAGAACCGGACGGGGGATCTATCGTGATGTTCATGAGACACGCCTACACCAACGCCACGATCTGGACCGCCGCCGGAGACCCCATCGAGAACGGGACCCTGCTCGTCGGAGACGGGAAGATCGTCGCCGTCGGGACCGACGTCGACACCGACGGCGCCGGGATCGTCGACTGCACCGGGAAGTACCTCCTCCCCGGCTTCGTCGACCCTCACGTGCATACCGGTGTGTGGGGCGAGGGTGCCAGAGAGGATCACGACGCCAACGAGATCTCCGATGCCATCACTCCGTACGTTCGGATGCTCGACGCCATCTACCCCGAGGACATCGGCTTCGAGGACGCCCGGCGCGGCGGTGTGACGACGCTCGGCATCACCCACGGTTCCGCGAACGCGATCGGCGGGCAGATGGCGGTCGTGAAGTCGTACGGTCTCGTCGCCGACGACATGGTGATCCGCGAACCGGCCGGGGTGAAGATGGCCCTCGGCGAGAACCCGAAACGTGTGGGGGAGATGCTCAAGAGGGCGCCGGTGACGCGCATGGGAACCGCCTACCTGGCACGCAAGGCGTTCCTCGACGCCATCGAGTATCGCAAGGACTGGGATCACTACCGGGCGCTCAAGGCCATCGAGGACGCCAAACCCGAAGACGAGCGCAAGCCGGTGAGGGAGCCGAAGCGAGACCTCGGCGCCGAGACGCTGCTCATGGTCCTCGACGGTGAGATCCCGGTACGGAACCACGCCCACCGGATGGACGACATCCGCACGGCGATCCGGCTCTCCGAGGAGTTCGGGTACCGGCTCGTCATCGAGCACGCCACCGAAGGGTGGCGAATCCCCGGCGAGATCGTCTCGCGGAACATCCCCGTCGCCATCGGGCCCCTCTACACGGCAGCGACCAAGCGCGAGGTCAACCGGCGTACACCGGCGGCGATCGGGATCCTCGTCGAAGCAGGAGCAACGGTCGCGATCATGACGGACTCGCCGGTCAACACCGTCAACACGCTGCGGGACCTCGTCATCCTCGCCATCCGGGAAGGGCTTTCCGAAGAGCGAGCCCTCGAGACGGTGACGACGAACCCGGCGATGATCCTCGAGGTCGACGACCGGGTCGGCAGTCTCGAACCGGGCAAGGACGCGGACTTCCTCATATTCGACGGTGACCCGTGGGATGGGCGGAACAAGGTGCAGGCCACCTACATCGACGGCGAGAAGGTGTTCGAAGCCGACGGTCCGTATCTCCCGTCGTAGAGCAGGATCGGTGGCGTCGCCCGTGTAGTCTCATCCATCGATGATCGAGAAGACACACATCGCAGACCGGTTCTACGACCGTTTCGATCTGGTGTTCATCGTCACGGTCGCCACCGTCACCCTGCTCCTCCTCATTGACCTCGATCAGGGCCACGGGGTTTCGGAATTCCTCGCGGTCACCGTGACGATCCTCACGGCGGCGATGTTGGTTCTCTCGGTCATGGCCGCAGGTGTCGGTCGTCGGGGCCTACGCTTCACATGGATCACAGTGGCGCTGACGGTCAGCGGTTCGATCGTCGCAGCGTTCGCTCCTGGAGGCGTCGAGGGACATGGTGGCCTGCTGTGGCTGACTCTCGTCGTCGCGGCGCCCGTTCTCGTTCTCAGGCGTCTTGTCCGGCATCGGGTGGTGACGATCGAGACCGTGCTCGGAGCCGTGAGCGTCTACCTGATGATGGCCGTCTCCGCCACATACCTCTTCCTCTTCATCGACGCGATGGGCCAGAGTGGTGGACGGTTCTTCGGCCATGGAGAACCGACGACCGTGTTCATGTACTTCTCGTTGGTGACGATCACGACGCTCGGCTACGGGGATTTCGCTCCCGTCGGCGTGTTCGGACGGGCGGCGGCGGCGTGGATCGCGATCATCGGACAGATCTACCTCGTCGTGGTGGTCGCACGCATGGTGACCATGTTCAGCGGCACCGTCCCGAGCACGAGCGATCCGGACCCGGACGACGGCGACTAGGTTTCGCCACATGGAACCGAAAGTCATCGCTCTCGTTCTCGCCGGAGGGGAAGGGAAGCGGCTCTACCCTCTCACCCGCGACCGCTCGAAACCCGCCGTTCCGTTCGGCGGCGTCTACCGACTCATCGACTTCGTTCTCTCGAACCTCGTCAACGGCGGGTACCGGAGGATCGCGGTCCTTACCCAGTACAAGAGTCACAGCCTCGACCGGCACCTTGCCCTCGGATGGTCGATGAGCGAGATGCTCGGCAACTACATCACGCCCGTTCCCGCCCAGATGCGGCGCGGTCCGCACTGGTTCTCCGGTTCGGCCGACGCCATCTTCCAGAACTTCAACATCCTCACCGACGAAGACCCCGACCACGTGATCGTGTTCGGCGCCGACCACATCTACCGCATGGACCCGCGGCAGATGGTCCGCGCGCACATCGAATCCGGAGCGGGTGTCACGGTCGCCGGTATCCGCGCACCGATCGAAGAGGCGTCGGACTTCGGTGTGATCGGAGCCGACGAGCACGGCACGATCGTCTCGTTCGTCGAGAAGCCGGAGCATCCCGAACCGATCCCGGGTGACCCGTCCTGGGCCTACGTGTCGATGGGGAACTACGTGTTCGACGCCGACGTGCTTCGGGAGGTCATCGCCGAGGATGCCGCGGACCAAGATTCGAAACACGATCTCGGTGGGAACATCATCCCGGCGCTCGTCTCGCGGGGCGTCGCCAAGGTGTACGACTTCGACGAGAACATCGTGCCGGGCCAGACCGAGCGCGAGCACGGATACTGGCGCGACGTGGGAACCCTCGACGCCTACTACCAGGCGAACATGGACACCATCGCGGTCGATCCGATCTTCTCCTACTACAACCGGAAGTGGCCGATCTTCACGCACCGGCGCCAGTTGCCCCCCGCCAAATTCGTGTTCGACCAGGAAGGCAGAAGAGGCGCCGCCTACGAGTCGATCGTCGGTGTCGGGGTCGTCGTATCGGGCGGCACAGCGCGCCGATCCATCATCTCGTCGGACGTGCGGATCCACTCGTACGCAACGGTCGAGGACTCGATCCTGCTCCAGGGAGTCCATATCGGACGCGGCGCCGTCGTGAGGCGGGCGATCATCGACAAGAACGTACGCGTCCCCGACGGCGTGCAGATCGGCGTTGACCCGGACGCGGACCGCGAACGCTTCACGATCACCGAAGGCGGTCTCGCCGTCATCGGGAAGGGTGACACGATCGATCCCGTCTGACGATCGCATTTGCCGGTCGGGCCGGTAGCCTCCGGCTCGTGCACCGACTCAACCCGTTCCGCGCCGTGGCAGGACTCGTCCTCGCGTTCGCCCTCCTGGCAGCCGCATGCAGTCCCTCCGGGTCGGATACGACCACTTCGACCACGACGACGACCCAGGTCACCATGACCACGTCGGACGGTCCGACGACGACTTCGACGACCACACCACCGGTCACCGTCTCGGTCCCGGTGACCGCTTCCGACTCCATCGATCCCGCGATCGTCGAGGAGATGCAGACCGAACTCGCCGACCTGATGGTCGAAGCGGAGCAGGTTCGCGGGCTTCCGTTCATCGGAACCCCCACGGTCGTGATCCTGGACGACGCTGAGTTCTCCCAGCGTGTCACGGATCTCATAGCGGAGGATCTCGATGAGGACGACCTCGCCATCGACAGCGCGTTCTTCACGATGCTCGGCATGCTCCCATCCGGAACGGATCTCTACGGACTGCTCATCGACCTCTACACCGAGCAGGTCGCCGGCTTCTACGACGGCGACGCCAAAGAGATGGTGGTGCCGGCCGCCCCCGACGGGTTCACCCCGCTCCAGAAGATCACCGTCGTGCACGAACTCGTGCACGCGCTCACCGACCAGCACTTCGAGTTCAACGCAGAGTTCGACACGCTCAACGACGAGGGGAACGGGGACGACGCTGCAGCGTTCCAGGCCCTCATCGAAGGTGACGCGACGCACTCCCAGTTCGTGTATCTGGAAGGGATGAGCCCGATGGAGGCGGTCCAGGCCGCCACGGAGGCGCTTGCGTACGACTCGAGCATTCTCGAATCGGTTCCGACCTGGATGCAGGCCGACCTGATTTTTCCCTACGAACAAGGGCTCACGTTCGTCGACGCCATCGTCTCTACCGGCGGCCTGGCGGGCGTCGACGACGCCTACCAGGATCCGCCGACGACGACGGAGCAGGTTCTCGACGTTGCGAAGTACAACCGGAGGGAGGCGCCCAGGGAGATGGCGCCCCTCACGGTCGAGCTCGACGGTTGGGACCTCTACGACGAGGCGACCTTCGGCGAGTGGGGCCTTCGTCTCATCTTGAGCGACAGCGTCTCGCCGGGGGAGGCGACGCAGGCGGCCGCGGGGTGGGGGAACGACTCGTATCGGGAATTCTCCCGGGGTGGCGACATCGCGATGGCGATGGCCTACGTCGGCGATTCGGAACGTGACGCCGAGGAACTCGCCAACGCACTGATCGCACACATCCGCGACGGCATGAACGCCGGACCCGCCGAAGAGTCGGGAGGCGGCTTGCTGTACCGGCAGGGCGGGGTCTACGTGTTCATCGACCGGGTCGACGACGCGCTCTACTGGGTCGTATCGACGGACGCTTCGGCCGGTGCGAGCCTCAGGTCCCAACTCGGTCTCTAGACCGTCCCATCCACAGGAGTGGGGCGGCAGCAACTCAGGAGGCCCCCTGCGTCGTCGCTTCGCTCCTCGGCGTCAACGCCGTCGTGCCGTCGGGGGGACAGGGTGGTAGGGACTCTTAGATCATTCTCCCCCGACCGGAGGTTGGGGGAGATGCCCGAAGGGCAAAGGGGGAATCTTCAGAAGGCCGTCTCGTGGAGGTTGATCGGATGGCTAGACCGGGGTCGGGTGTTCCCGTACGGTGTCACCCATGACGCGTCGAAGCCGCCGGGTCCGGTTCGGGGGATCGAAACGACAGGCGGAGGGTGAGCGCGATCAGCCGCGCCCGGCGTTGGGCTTGCGGCCGTGGTTCGCCTTGCTGCGGCGAGCGCGGAGTTTGCGTCGTTTTGCCTTTGCCATAGTGAGCGGGAGCGTACCAGGCGGTCGCCGGTACCGGTCGGCCGGATCGCTCGTGCTCGCATCCGGTGCGTGGCGATCCCCGCCCGTCGTCGTCGCAACGTCGTTCTACGAGCGGCTCGTCGGGATCCGGAGAGCCGGAACCGGGGGTCTTCTCCTGCGATGCCCGTCCATCCATACGATCGGCATCCCCACCCCGATCCGGGTCGTGCACCTGGGATCCGACGGAACCGTGCTCCGCCAGGACGTCCTCACGCCCGGACGCCGGGTTCGAGCTCGCGGCGCTTGGATTCTCGAACTGCCGTTGTCGGCCCCCGGTCCGGCCCCGGGCACCCGCCTCGTGCCTCTACTATCCCCGATGCTGTGACCGGTCGACTCACCATCTGCGCTACGCCCATCGGCAACCTCGACGACGCATCGCCGCGTCTGCAGCGGACGCTCGCCGACGCCGACGTCGTCTTCGCCGAAGACACGCGGCGTACCCGGAAGCTCCTCGAACGGTTCGGCATCTCGGTCGACCTCCGATCGTTCTTCGTGGGAAACGAGCAGGAGCGATCCTCCGAGATTCGGTCGAGGCTGGAACAGGGGGAGACGATCGCCCTCGTCAGCGATGCGGGAATGCCGGCCGTCTCCGATCCCGGCGTCGCCGCCGTACGGGCGGCTCGCGAGGCGGGAGCCGTCATCTCCGTCGTTCCCGGTCCGAGCGCCGTGACGTCCGCGATAGCCGTTGCCGGCATGGGGGGCGACCGCTTCGTGTTCGAGGGCTTCCTACCGCGCAGCGGCGGCGAGCGCGACGAGCGGATCCGTGTGACCGCCGCCGATGAACGGCCGGTCGTTCTGTTCTCGGCGCCCAGCCGGTTCGTCAAAGACCTCACCGACCTCGCGGCGGTCGCCGGCGGGGAACGGGGCGTCGTGGTCGCCAGAGAGATCACGAAGCTCCACGAGGAGATCTGGGCGGGGACCCTCGACGCTGCGATCACCCGCTGGACCGCAGACACGACGCCGAAGGGCGAATTCACGATCGTGATCGAGCCGCGGCCCGCGGTGACCCCCGATCTTCCCTCCGCCCTCGCGACGGTGCAGGAGAGGATGGATGCCGGCGAGCGCCTCTCGAACGCCGTGCGCGACGTCGCCGAGATCACGGGCGTGTCGCGGCGGGTCCTCTACGACGCGGCACTGGCCGCACGGGCGGCTACTCGGCGCTCAGCGAGCGACGACACTCAGCACACACACCCCGACCCTTGAACGCCGACACGGCTTCGACCGAGCCGCAGAACACGCACGATGCCTCGAGCTTCCTGATCACGATCGCGTCGTTCTCGACGCCGATCTCGAGCTCGTCGCCTTCATGGATATTGAACAGGCGGCGGGTCTCGGCGGGTACGACGATCCGGCCGAGGTCGTCGATCTTGCGAACCATCACGGTATCCAACGGCGAACCTCCATCGAGCGTTGGTGCCCATCGGTCATCTCACGGCGAGTGTACCGGCGTCGCAAGCACCCTCATCCAAGACACCGGAACCCCAATTCGGGGAGCACCGCTACCATCCGACGACCGTGACTGACACCCAACAACCCAAGAACATCCTCGTCGCCGTCGCCTGGCCGTACGCCAGCGGCTCGCGGCACCTCGGACACCTCGGCGGCGCCTACCTCCCGCCCGACATCTTCGCCCGGTACCACCGGTCCATCGGGAATCGGGTGCTGATGGTGTCCGGAAGCGACGTGCACGGCACACCCATCACCGTGAGAGCCGACGAGGAGGGGGTCACGCCGGCCGAGATCGTCGAGCGGTACCACGGCGAGATCGAGCAGAACTGGAAGGACCTCGGTTTCACCTACGACCTGTACACGACCACGGGCACCGAGATGCACCACCGGGTCGGCCAGGACTTCTTCATGCGCCTCCTCGAGAACGGATACCTCTATCGCAAGACGACCGAGCAGTTCTTCGACGAGGAGGTGGGGCGGTTCCTCCCCGACCGGTACGTCGAGGGAACCTGCCCCCACTGTGGATACCCCGACGCCCGGGGCGACCAATGCGACAACTGCAGCCGCACGCTCGATCCGATCGACCTGATCGATCCCCGCTCGAAGCTCTCGTCGACGGCGCCCGTCCTGCGAGAGACCGAGCACTACTACTGGAAACTGTCGGCGTTCCAGGAGCCCCTCCTCGAGTGGCTCCGCACCCGCGAGGGCTGGCGCCCCCATGTGATCAACTTCGCCATCGGCATGGTCGAAGAGGGTCTCCACGACCGCTCCTTCACCCGCGATCTCGACTGGGGGATCCCGCTCCCCGTCGACGACCTCGGCCCCGGCAAGTCCATCTACGTGTGGTGGGAAGCCGTCATGGGCTACCTCTCCGCCGCCAAGGAATGGGCCCGGCTCCGCGGAGAGCCCGACGCATGGAAGGACTGGTGGGAGAACCCGGACGCCGAGAGCTACTACTTCATCGGCAAGGACAACATCCCGTTCCACGCCGTCTACTGGCCTGCTCTCCTGATGGGGTACGGCGGGCTCGACCTCCCCACCGACGTTCCCGCCAACCAGTTCATCACGTTCCGCGGGGAGAAGGGCTCCGCCAGCCGCGGTGTGGGCCGTTCGATCTCCTGGTACATCGACCGCTTCGAACCGGACGCGTTGCGTTACGCCGTCGCGATCAACTTCCCCGAGAACAACGACACCGACATCTCCGACGAGGACATGATCCGCCGGGTCAACGACGAACTCGTCGCGACGTGGGGAAATCTCGTGAACCGGGTCGTTTCGATGACGGGCCGGTACTTCGACGGTGTCGTGCAGGAACAGGTGGATCTCGACGAGCACGACGAGGCGCTCCTCGCCTCGGTCGACGAGACGCTCTCTGAGGTCGGGGATCTGATAACCGGCGTGAAGCTGCGAGCCGGCCTCCAGCGGGCCATGGTCGGGGCACAGGCGGTCAACGTCTATCTGAGCGAGCGCGAGCCGTGGAAGACGGCGAAAACGGACCTGGCCAGGACCGGCACGACGCTCGCCGTCGCCGTCGAGGCGATCGCGGGAACCGCCGTCGCTCTCTATCCGTACCTGCCGTTCACGACGGTCGAGGTTCTCGAGGCGTTCTCCGTGCCGATGGGCGAGCATGGACCGTCGTGGGGCCTTCCCGAGGTCCCCGCAGGGACGCGGATCGGTGAACTGGGACCGCTGTACGCCAAGATGGAGCCGTTCGGCGAAGACGAATGAGGGTCTGATGACCACCTGGGTCGATAGCCACTGCCACATCTTCATGCTCGACGACCCGATCGGTGCGGTCGACCGGGCGGTCGAGGCGGGTATCGAGTGGATGCTCGTTCCCGGGGTCGACGTCGAGACGAGCCTCGAGGCCCGCCGTCTCGCATCGGAACGTCCCGACCGGGTGCTGTGGGCGGCCGGACTCCACCCCCACGACGCGGAACGGTGGGACGATGAACAAGGGCGCATCACGGCACTGGCCGTCGACGCTGCAGCGATCGGCGAAGTTGGGCTCGACTACTACCGGAACCTGTCCCCCCGCGACGTCCAGCGTGCCGCATTCAGGGATCAGGTGCAGCTCGCGTCGGATCTGGGCAAACCCGTGATCATCCACACGAGAGATGCGTTCGTCGACGTGTACGAGATCGTCGGCGAAGCGGATCTGGGGGAGAAGGCCGTCCTCCACTGCTGGACCGGGGGGCCCCGGTGGACGAAGCGATTCCGGGAACTCGGGGCGACCTTCTCGTTCGCCGGTCCGATCACGTATACGACGGGCGACACGGTGCGCCGCGCCGCGGCCGAAGCGCCACCGGAACGGACCCTCGTCGAGACCGACACGCCGTACCTGACCCCCGAACCCCATCGCGACGAGACGAACCGGCCCGAATGGTCGATCCTCAACGGGCTGGCGCTGGGCGACATCTGGGGAATGCCCGGCGACGAGGTAGCCCGGATTACTTCGGAGAACGCCGCCCGTGTCTTCGGATCGCCCCGTGGTTGACGCCGGACCCCAGGGACGGAACACGATCCGGCGGCTGCTCGCCGAACACGGCATCCGTCCGAACCAGACGTACGGACAGAACTTCCTGGCCGATCCGAACGTGATCAACCGGATCGTCGGCCTCGCCGATCCCGGCCCCGGGTCCCTGGTCGTCGAGATCGGAGGCGGCACGGGGACACTCACCGGAGCGCTCGCAGCGACCGGTGCGAGGGTGGTCGTCTACGAGATCGACGCCGGCCTCGTACGTGTGCTCGAACACACCGTCGGGGATCTGCCGAACGTCGAGATCCGGCACGCCGACGCGAGCACCATCGATCTCGGAAACGCCCTGGACGGCGGTCCCTGGTCCATGGTCGCAAATCTTCCCTACAACGTCGGCACGGGGATCGTCCTCGCCCTCCTCAGCCTCGGGATCGGGCGGCAACAAC
>JAOZRW010000040.1:13237-17419 GCA_029939995.1 Acidimicrobiia bacterium
CCCTCGATCGAACGGTTCGTGGTCCTCGTCCAGCGGGAGGTCGCGGATCGGTTGCTCGCTGCACCGGGATCCCGCACCTACGGGATCCCTTCCGTCATCACGGCGATCCACGCGACCGGATCGACAGCGTTCACCGTTCCGGCGTCCGTGTTCTACCCGACGCCGTCCGTCGAGTCTGCCGTCGTCGACCTCGAACGGCGTCCGGCACCGGAGGGGGCGGAGCGGGGCATCGAGATGGCCACGGCGGCGTTCGGGCTGCGTCGCAAGATGCTCCGGAGAAGCCTCGAAGGTGTGATCGCGGAGCCGGCCTCGGTTCTGGAGCGATGCGGCATCGATCCGACGGCACGGCCCGAGCAACTCGCTCCCGAGGACTTCATCGCGATCGCCGTGGAGGCGGACGCATGAAGGCGAAGGCGTTCGCGAAGGTCAATCTCGGCCTCCACGTGAAGGGGCGCGGAGCCGACGGGTTCCATCCGCTGCGCAGCCTGTTCCAGACCATCGACTGGTACGACGAGGTGACCGTCGAGGACGCGGACGAAGACGGCGTCGAGGTCCCGGGTGGGGGAGCTCCCGCCGATCGGACCAACCTCGCATGGATCGCCGTCGCGACCGCCCGGGATCTCGGCCGCAACCCCCGGCCGACGCGGGTCGTCATCGTCAAACGGATCCCGTCACCGGCCGGGCTCGGAGGGGGGAGCGCCGATGCCGCGGCTGCGCTCAATCTCGCGGCCCGTCGCTTCACCGTGTCGTTCGACGACGTTCGGCGTCTGGCCGTCGATCTTGGATCCGACGTTCCGTTCGCCGTCGTCGGGGGCACCGCGATCGTGACGGGGCGGGGGGAGTTCGTTTCTCCACAGCCCGATGCGACGGGATTCGCTCTCGCCATCGTCGTACCGCCGATCGATCTCGCCACGGCGGCCGTCTACCGGAAATGGGACGAGATGGACGGCCCCGAAGGCTCTCCCGCTCCCGCCCGGTCGCTCCCTCCCGCCCTGCGGGACTACGCGCCGCTGGTGAACGATCTCTACCCGGCGGCGGTGGCGGTCGATCCCCGGATCGACGAGTGGAGGGCCGAGCTGAGCAGTCGCTGGGGAGTGCCGGTGTCGATGACGGGGAGCGGCGCCGCCCTCTTCGCCTACTTCCCGACGCGCTCGGAAGCCGACGATGCCGCGGCGAGCGCCCCGGACGACACCGTCGCAGCGCGAGCCGCCGAACCGGTCCGGCACGGCTGGGTGATCGTGGACGCGTAGCGGTGACGCGCAGCTTCCTCGCAGGTCTAACCTTGGGACCCCCGATGGGGGGTGGTGTAACAGGCAGCACAGGTGGTTTTGGTCCATCCAGTACGGGTTCGAGCCCTGTCCCCCCAGCTAAACGCGATGGAGGTTCCATGCATCTCGCCGTGATCGTGCTCGCCGCAGGCAAAGGCACGCGCATGAAGTCCGATCTCCCGAAGGTGCTGCACCGCGTCGCCGGTCGCAGCCTCATCGAGTGGGTTCTCGCCGCAGCCGAGCCTCTCGGGGCCGACGAAACCGTCGTTGTGATCGGACACGGCGCCGACGCCGTCGCCGGCGTGCTGCCGTCGAACGCGGTGACCGTGGTCCAGGAGCCTCAGCTCGGGACCGGCGACGCCGCCCGTGTCGGGCTCGGTGCCTGCAGCGACGCCGTCGACACCGTCCTCATCATCCCCGGCGACATGCCGCTGCTCGAGGCCGACACGCTCGCGGCGGTCGTGGACACCCACCGTGATCGAGGTGCTGCAGCCACCGTCCTCACGGTGAAGATGGACGACCCGACCGGCTACGGGAGGGTTGAGCGCCGCTGGGACCAGGTGACCGCCATCGTCGAGCAGCGCGATGCCGACGAGCGCCAGCAGGCGATCGACGAGGTGAACACATCCGTGTACGCGTTCGACGCCGCGTTCCTGTCCGACGCTCTCGGCCGGCTCGACAGCGACAACACCCAGGGCGAGTACTACCTGACCGACGTCATCGGGATCCTCAGCGGGCAGAGCCGCCCCATCGCGGCCGTCACGACGGACGCCGTCGAGGGAAGCGGCGTCAACTCCCACGTGCAACTCGCGGCCGTCGGCGAGGTACTGCGGCACCGCATCAACGACGCGCTGATGGCATCCGGCGTCGCCATGGTCGATCCGTCACGGGTCTACGTCGATGCCGGCGTCGAGGTGTCCCCCGGCGCCAGGATCTACCCCGGAGTCCATCTCGAAGGGGCAACGACGGTGGGAGCGGGCGCCGAGGTGGGACCCGACGTTCACGCCAGGGACACCGCCATCGGCCCGGGATCGACCGTGCGGTACTCCGTGCTCGACGGCGCGACCATCGGGTCGGATGCAACGGTCGGGCCGTTCACGTACCTCCGCCCGGGCGCCGACCTGCGAGATCGATCCAAGGCGGGGGCGTTCGTGGAGATAAAGAAGTCCCGGATCGGGATCGGCTCGAAGGTGCCTCACCTCAGCTACATCGGGGATGCAACGATCGGCGAGGACACCAACATCGGTGCTGCAACGGTCACCGTCAACTACGACGGATATGAGAAACATCCGACCGTGATCGGCGACCGGGTGAAGATCGGATCCGACACGATGCTCGTCGCCCCCGTCACCGTCGGGGACGACGCGTACACGGGTGCCGGGTCCGTCATCACCCGCGACGTGTCACCCGGTGCGCTCGCGATCGAGCGTTCGCATCAGAAGGAGATCCCTGGCTACGCTGACAGGCGGAAGCATCGAGCCTCTGAGGACGGGAAGTGATGGAGCTTCGAAGCCGCAAACGGTTGATGGTTTTCTCCGGTTCGGCGAACGAACCGCTGGCGGAAGAGGTCGCCCACATCCTCGGTGTGGAGCTGGGCGGCGTCGAACGGTCGGTCTTCGCCAACGGCGAGATCTACATCCATTTCACCGAGAGCGTGCGTGGTGCGGACGCTTTCGTCATCCAGAGCCACACGAATCCGATCAACTTCAACATCATGGAGCAGTTGATCATGATCGACGCCCTCAAGCGGGCATCGACGAAGCGGATCACCGCGGTCGTGCCGTTCTACGGGTACGCCAGACAGGACAAGAAGGGCCGTCCGCGCGAACCGATCTCGGCTCGCATGATGGGGGACCTGTTCGTCGCTGCGGGCGCCGACCGGATCGTGAGCATCGATCTGCACACGGGGCAGATCCAGGGATTCGTCGACAAGCCGTTCGATCATCTCACGGCGCTGCATCTGTTCGCCGAGTACCTGGGAAAGACGACCGAAGGTCGACTGACGATCGTCTCCCCGGACTCCGGTCGGGTCAAACTGGCGTCCCGCCATGCGGCGCATCTCGGCGCCAGGGTCGCGTTCGTGCACAAGCGGCGGTCCGCCGACGTCCGGAACGAGACCTCGACCCTGTGGGTCGTCGGCGACGTGAAGGACCGTCACTGCATCATCGTCGACGACATGATCGACACGGCGGGAACCGTCATCGGCGCCGCAGAGCTGCTGCGTCAGCGCGGTGCCCTCTCGGTCAGGGTTGTCTCGACGCACGGGGTGCTGTCGCCGCCGGCGCTCGATCGGATCGCGGAGGCGCAGATCGATGAACTGGTCATCACGAACTCGCTTCCCGTGCCCGCCGAGGCGCTCGCGATGGACAAGGTGACGGTTCTCTCCGTCGGACCGATCCTTGCAGGCGCCGTCAACGCGATCTTCGCAGACTCGTCGGTGAGCGAGATCTTCCAGGGCGAGAACGTGTGAGTTTGGACACGACCGTCCTCACCATCGAGACGGGTCGGAGCAGGGGAGTGTTCGACATCACCGCCGAGGCTGCGCGATTCGTCGCAGGCCGAGGTGACGGGCTTCTCAGCGTGTTCGTGCCGCACGCCACGGCCGGTATCGCGATCATCGAGACCGGGGCGGGCAGCGATCAGGACCTGATGGATGCGATCGATGAGATCCTCCCACGCGAGGAGGGGCGCTACCGGCATCGACACGGGTCGCCCGGCCACGGCGCCGACCACGTCATGCCCGGGCTCGTCGCGCCGTCGACGACGGTTCCGGTTCTCGACGGCCGTCTCGCCCTCGGGACGTGGCAATCGATCGTTCTCGTCGATCCGAATCGGGATAACCGAGTCCGGCAGGTGCGGCTGAGTTTTCTGGGGAGTAGTGGGAAGTAGAAAGTAGAAAGTAGAAAGTAGAAAG
>JAOZRW010000041.1 GCA_029939995.1 Acidimicrobiia bacterium
AGAGTCCGTGGATTGAGGCTGAGGGGGAGGAAGTAGACCGAGGGGGAGGTAGCGGACGACACTGCCCGAAAGGCGAAGGGGACGTCTCGAGGGGCCCACCGCCGCAAGCGGGTGGGGAGTTGAGTCAGACCGGGATCTCGCTCGGTTGCGGTTGACGGCTGGCTCCGTGGGCCATGCGTCCCAGGCGTTCCCGCACTTCCATCGGATCGGCGTCGGGAGTCGCTCGCCTGCTCGCTATGCCGCGCAACCGGTTCGCCGTCTTCTCACGGTAGCGCTCTTCGTCGTGGCGGCTCCGGCTTCGTGATCTCCACATCAGGTCACTCTCTGCCTTGTCGTTGCGATGTCCTCGATGTGATGTATCGGCCGATCTCCGGAATCCACGAGACACAACGTTCGCGGTTCCAAAGTGACTAGTCACTTCCACGTGCCCCGACGGCGGATGCCCCCGCTCCCGGGCGCTAGTCTCGGGGCGCACACGATCCGCCCTGTCGAAAGGTTCCCCCGTGACCAACCCAGCCGGGATGCTGACGATCGAGGCGCTCGCCGCCATGGCCGAGACGGACGACATCGACACCGTCATCGTGGCGTTCACCGACCACCAGGGCCAACTCCTCGGGAAGCGGATCGACGTCGGCTTCTTCCTCGAGGAAGTCGCGGCGGACGGCAGCCACGGATGCGACTACCTGCTCACGACCGACCTCGAGATGGAGGTCGTTCCCGATTACGCGTATGCGAACTGGGAGTTGGGCTACGGCGACTTCCACATCGTTCCGGACCTGTCCACGATGCGGATCGCCGACTGGCTCCCCGGCACCGCGATCGTGCTCAGCGACCTCGCCGACCCGCGGACCCACGAACCGGTCGCCGTCGCGCCCCGGTCGATGCTGAGGCGGCAGATCGGGAAGGCTTCGCAGGCCGGATTCTCAGCGAAGGCCGCTTCGGAACTCGAGTACTTCGTGTTCGAAGACTCATATCGAGAAGCGTCCGAGCGCGGCTACGCGGGCCTCACCCCCGTCGGCTGGTACTCGGAGGACTACCACCTGTTCCAGGGCACCCGGGAGGAGTTCTTCACCCGGGCCGCCCGCCGCGCTCTCACCCGATCCGGCATCCCGGTCGAGAACTCGAAGGGGGAGACCGGCGTCGGCCAGCACGAACTCAACATCCGGTACGCCGACATCCTCGAGATGGCCGACCGGCACGTCCTGATGAAGCAAGCCATGAAAGAGATCGCCGACGATCTCGGCGTCTCCATCACCTTCATGGCGAAACCCCACGACACCGACGCCGGTTCGAGTTGCCACGTCCACCTGAGCCTGTGGAACGGTGATCGTCCGGTGTTCCCGGGTGAAGAACCGATCGGTGAAATCTCGGTCTCCGACGAGTTCCGGTGGTTCCTCGGTGGATGGATGGCGCACGCCGCCGAACTGACGCCGTTCTACGCGCCGACGGTGAACTCGTACAAGCGTTTCGTCGACGCCTCGTGGGCGCCGACCCGGATCGCATGGAGCTACGACAACCGGACGGCCGGGTTCCGGATCGTCGGGAACGGGCCTTCCCTCCGCATCGAGAACCGCATCCCCGGCTCGGACGCCAACCCGTACCTCGTGTACGCCGCCACCCTGGCTTCGGGCCTCGACGGGATCGCGAACCGGACCGAACCGCCCGCCATGTTCACCGGAGACGTCTACGAGGCGGCGGATCTCCCCGCCGTTCCGGCAACGCTGCACGACGCGACCGACCGGTTCGCCGACAGCTCGTGGGCGAGGGAAGCCTTCGGCGCCGACGTCCACGACCACTACATCCACTTCTTCCGCACGGAGCAGCGCGCGTACGACTCGGCCGTCACCGACTGGGAGCGACGGCGCTACTTCGAACGGATCTAGCCACGAATCGAAACGGAGAGGAACATGAGACTCGAGGGCAAAGCAGCCGTCATCACCGGAGCGGCGAACGGGATCGGGAAAGAGGCGGCGACGCTGTTCGCCTCGGAGGGTGCGGCCGTTGCGGCGGTCGACCTGAATGAAGAGGCCGTTCGCGTCGTCGTCTCCGACATCATCGCGGCCGGGGGAACGGCCATCCCCATCGTCGCCGACGTCTCGAAGGACGCCGACGTCGCAGCGATGATCGCGTCGGCCGAAGAAGCGTTCGGCCGCGTCGACGTGCTCTTCAACAACGCCGGGATCATGCACTCCGATGATGGGGACGCCGTGGGCACCGACGAGGCGATCTGGGATCTCACGATGGACGTCAACGCGAAGGGCGTCTTCCTGGGATGCAAGTACGGCATCCCCGCTCTCCAGCGCGCAGGCGGGGGATCCATCATCAACACCGCCTCGTTCGTCGCCCATCTGGGTGCCGCCACGCCCCAGGTCGCGTACACAGCTTCGAAGGGCGCCGTCATGGCGATGACCCGCGAGCTCGCCGTCGTTCACGCCAGACAGGGGATCCGCGTCAACGCACTCTGCCCCGGACCGCTTCGCACCGAGCTCCTCATGAAGTTCCTCGACACGGAAGAGAAGAAGCAGCGGAGGCTCGTTCACGTCCCGATGGGGCGCTTCGGCGAAGCGGCCGAGATGGCGAAGGCAGCGTTGTGGCTCGCGTCCGATGACTCGTCGTACGTCACGGGAACCGAGTTCCTCGTCGACGGCGGGATCACCGCCGCCTACGTCACCCCCGAGTGACCGTTCAGCTCGGTCTCCTCGTCTGCGACCACGTTCCGGATGGGCTCGGAACTGCCCTCGGCGGGACCTACGCGGATGCGTTCACCCACCTCTTCGAAGCCTGTGACACCGACGTGTCGATCCACCCGTACTCGGTCATCGACGGCGAATTCCCGCAGGACGCCGCAGCGATGGACGGGTGGGTCGTCACCGGTTCGCGATTCTTCGCCACCGACGACGAGCCGTGGATCCGACGCCTCTCCGAGTTCATCCGAACGATGCACGGGGCCGTGCCGATCGTCGGGATCTGCTTCGGCCATCAGCTGATCGCACACGCGCTCGGCGGTACCGTCGGCCCTGCGAAGCAGGGCCGGATCATCGGCAACCAGCCGACGTACGTCGTCGGGTTGGAACCGTGGATGGATCCGCCGCTCGAGACGGTCCGACTCCTGTACAGCCACCGGGACCAGATCGAGACGCTTCCACCCGATGGTCTCGTGCTCGCGGGAAGTCCGCAGTGTCCCGTCGGCATCTTCGTCGTCGGCGAGAAGACGGTCGGTTTCCAGGGGCATCCCGAGTTCACCCGCGAGTTCACCGATGCCATCATCACGATGCGAGAAGACGAGCTCGGACCCGAGGCGGCGACACGGGCACGGGCGAGCCTCGACGATCCGATCGACGCCCCGACGGTCGCGCGATGGATCGTCAACCTCGTCACCGGGTGATCGGTCTGCACGGCCCTGCACCTGCGGGGTAGTGTGACGACCACACCCACCGTCGGAGGGTCGAAGATGTCCGCACCAGGTGATTCCGTTTTCGACACGATCGAACCGGAGAAGAGCGTCAAGCCCCCGAAGCTTGCGAAGAAGTTCTACGAGGAGGAGCTCGCTCGCCTCCAGGGAGAGCTCGTCAAGCTGCAGAGTTACGTCAAGGAAGAGGGGCTCAAGGTCGTCGTGATCTTCGAAGGCCGCGATGCGGCCGGCAAGGGCGGCGTGATCAAGCGCATCACCGAGCGTCTCAACCCCCGGATCTGCCGGGTCGAGGCACTCGGGACCCCCACCGATCGAGAGAAGACCCAGTGGTGGTTCCAGCGGTACGTGAACTACCTGCCGGCCGCCGGCGAGATGGTGTTGTTCGATCGCTCCTGGTACAACCGGGGGCTCGTCGAGCCGGTGATGGGATTCTGCACGCAAGACGAGTACACAGAGTTCCTCCGATCGTGCCCCGAGTTCGAGCGGATGCTGGTTCGCAGCGGGATCATCCTGATCAAGTACTGGTTCTCCGTGAGCGACGAGGAGCAGGAGCGCCGGTTCAGGGCGCGGATCGACAGCGCCACCAAACGATGGAAGCTCAGCGAGATGGACCTCGAGTCGCGTGCACGCTGGGTGGAGTTCTCCAAAGCGAAAGACATCCTGTTCGACCACACCGACATCAAGCAGGCGCCGTGGTTCGTGGTCAACGCGGAGGACAAGAAGCGGGCACGGCTGAACTGCATCAGCCATCTCTTGTCGATGATCCCCTACGAGGACCGCACGCCGGACCCCATCGAACTGCCTCCTCGCCAGGAGAACACCGGCTACATCCGCCCGCCGATCACCGAGCAAACGTTCGTCCCGGACGTCTACTGACCCCCTGGACTCTGGCGTTGACATGAACGATATGCCGTTCGTGTCAACGCCAGAGTCCGAAGGGTGGGCGGGGCGCTAGCCTTGCTGGCGCTACGACCCCGACTCTGAGGACCGAGAGACTTGGCCCCGACGGACCCACAGCACTACCCCCTCCTCGAATCCCTCGACCTCCCGGCCGATCTCGAGAACATGGATCGGCAGACCCAGGCCGAACTGGCCGCCGAGATCCGGTCGTACATGCTCGACGTCATCTCGAAGACCGGAGGCCATGTCTCACCGAATCTCGGGATCGTCGAACTCACCATCGCGCTGCACACGGTGTTCGACAGCCCGAACGATCGCATCATCTGGGACGTCGGCCACCAGGCGTACGTGCACAAGCTCCTGACGGGACGATTCCAGGAGTTCCAGACGCTCCGTCAAGCGTCCGGCCTGTCCGGGTATCCGTCGCGAGCCGAGAGCGTCCACGACTTCGTCGAGAACAGCCATGCTTCGACATCGCTGAGCTACGCCGCCGGACTCGCCCTCGCGAGGGAACCGGACGACGACTCGTACATCGTGGCCGTGATCGGCGACGGCGCGCTCACCGGCGGCATGGCGTACGAGGCGCTCAATCACATCGCCCAGATCCAACCTGAGCGGTTCATCATCGTGATCAACGACAACGGTCGCTCCTATGCGCCGACCGTCGGCGGTCTCGCGGCGCACCTGTCGGCGCTCCGGGTGAGCCCCCGGTACGAACGGTCCAAAGAGGTCCTCGGCGAGATGGCCCGGAGGATCCCGGTCGTGGGTGAGACGACCGACGAGGCGCTTCACCGGATCAAGGAAGCCGTCAAGACCGTGCTGCAGCCGGCGACGTTCCTCGACGTGCTCGACATCAAGTACACGGGGCCGATCGACGGTCACGACCTCGAAGTGCTCGAAGCGACCCTCGAGAGAGCCAAGCAGTTCGACGAGCCGATCGTGGTCCACGCCGTGACCGAGAAGGGTCGCGGCTACGAGCCGGCGCTCGGTGACGACAGTGAGAAACTCCACGGTGTGGGAGCGTTCGATCTCGACACCGGATCTCCGATCTCGCGGAAGCTCGGATTCACGGATGCGGCGGGGGCGGTCATCTCCGACATCGCGGAGGAGCATGAGGACGTGGTCGCGATCACGGCCGCCATGGGATCGGCCACCGGTCTCGGCAAGCTCGCTGAAGATCATCCGGAACGGGTCATCGACGTCGGGCTGGCGGAGCAACACGCCGTGACGCTCGCCGCGGGGTTGGCGATGGGTGGTGCCCGCCCGATCGTCTTCATCTACTCGACGTTCCTCCAGCGTGCGTTCGACCAACTCCTCATGGATGTAGCGCTGCACGATCACCCGGTGGTCTTCATGATCGACCGGGCCGGTGTGACCGGGCCGGACGGTCCATCGCATCACGGCGCCTTCGACCTCAGCTACCTGCGCATGATCCCGGGGCTCTCGATCGCCGCCCCGTCGACCGCCGACGAACTCGGAGGGCTGCTCGAGACGGCGCTCGGCCACGACGGCCCGGTCGCCATCCGGTACCCGAAAGCCGGAGTCGACGCCCTCCCGTCGCCTCCCTACGCCCCCGTGCCTTTCGGGGAGTGGGAAGAGCTGCGGTCCGGATCCGACGTCCTGATCCTGGCCGTCGGCCGCATGGTCGCCGTCGCGGAAAAGGCGGCGACCCTGCTGGAGGGCGAAGGCCTTTCGTGCGGTTTGATCAACGCGCGCTGGGTCAAACCCCTCGACCCCCGGCTCACCGAGTGGGCGGAGCGGTACGACCGGGTCGTCACCGTAGAAGACGGGGTCGTCAGCGGTGGATTCGGCGCGGCCGTCCTCGAACACCTCGCGCCGTTGGGGATGGCGGACAAGGTCCTGCCCCTTGGACTCCCGGACGAGTTCCTCCCCCCGGGGAACGCCGACGTGCTCCTCTCCGAGCGAGGGCTCGACGCCGAAGGCATCGCTTCCGCCGCCCTCGCCACTCTCTGATCTCTCCGAACTCGCTCTTGACAGTCATCTCGATCGGTGTAATAATTTAAGCAAGTGCTCAAGTAAATAACAAGAGCAATGAGTCGGTAGAAGGAGGTAGTCAGATGAAGCGTTGGCAACGCTGGCAGGACTGGATCAACGTCATCGCGGGAGCCTGGATCTTCGTCACACCCTGGATCTTCGGATTCTCCGACGAGACATCCGCCGCTTGGAATGCCTGGATCCTCGGCATCGCGATCGCTGCCGTCGGCCTCTGGGCGCTGGGCATGCCCGAAAGCAACGGGATCGAGTGGACGCAAGGAGTTCTGGGCGCATGGACGTTCCTCGCCCCGTGGGTCTTGGCCTTCACCGGAATCGCGGCCGCAGCATGGAACGCATGGATCGTCGGTGGCGTGGTCTTCGTGCTTGCCGTCTGGGTCCTGCTGGAGCCACACCAGAGTGGCATCGCACACGGGACACCGCAGCACACGTAGAACATCTCGATCATCGCAAATCAGAGAGGGAGGCGGGCCCGCCCTGTCTCCCTCTCACACACCCGGGTAGTCTGTAGCCATGTCATCTTCGGCCCCAACGAATCGCGACTCCGCCGGCCTCAGAACGACGCGACCGGTAGGCCGACCCCGTATCGACCCCAACGAATCAGCCTCTCGTATCGCCATCCTCGATGCGGCGGAGACCCTGTTCGCCAAGCGAGGATTCGATGCGACCCCGACGAGGGAGATCGCCAAGAAGGCGAAGGTCACGACGGGTCTGGTCTTCTACTACTTCCCCACCAAGAAGGCACTCCTCAAGACGTTGATCGAAGAACGATCGGCCCTTCCTCAGATCAAGGCTCTCATACCCGAAGCCGCCGACGCTCAGGAGAAGGATCTTCGTTCCACACTGCAGACCACAGGCCGTGATCTCTACGACGTGATCCGCGGGAACAACAAGATGGTGCGGATCGTCACCAGCGAGGTTCCCCACCACCGGTACATCCAGCGCCACTGGGAGGACATGCTCGAGTCTGTACTGACTCAGCTGACGGCCTATCTGTCCTGTATCTCGGGCGGAACTCTCCCGACCGAGCACACCGCACCCCTCGCACGCGTGTTCTTCTCGACCATCGCCTTCCACGCGATCTTCGATCCGGATCACGACCGCGACCGCCTCATCGACGAACTCCTCGCCGTCGTTGCCCCTGCGTAGACTCTCCGTCGTGAGGAACCCGCTCCACCTGTATCCGCCGATCGTGTCCGTCGTGGCTCGATCGAAGACGGGGAAGACGACGTTCCTCGAATCCCTGATCCCTGAACTCCGGTCCCGCGGGTTGCGGGTCGCCGTGGTCAAGCACCACCACCACACGAGCTCGTTCGACACGCCGGGGAAGGACACGCACCGCCTCGCCGAAGCAGGAGCGGATCTCGTCCTCGGCATCTCCCCGGTTCAGTTGGCCAGCTTCTCGCGAGAGACCGGATCGGAGAACCTCGACGCCGTCATCGCGAAGCACTGTGCCGGCTACGACCTGGTGCTCACCGAGGGCTACAAGCGCGGCGACTATCCGAAGATCGAAGTGCACCGGGCCGAGCGGAGCACCGAGCTGCTGTGCGACTTCGACGAGATGCTCGCCCTCGTCACCGACTCGGAGTGGGAGACGGACGTGCCCCGGTTCCCGCTCGACGATGCAGCCGGAGTGGCGGCGCTCCTCGTCGACTGGCTCGCACCGACGGGGAAAGACCCGTCTCCGACGGACCTGCGATTCAACGTCTGGTTCGAGGACGATGGCGAGGTCGTTGCGTCGCGATGGAGGATGGATCTTCTCGCAGAGATCGACCGTCGTGGATCGATCACCGCCGGAGCCGAAGCGATGGGGGTTCCCTACCGGGTGGCGTGGAAGAAGATCCACGAGATGGAGGAACGTCTCGGAGAGCAGCTCCTCGAGACCCAGACCGGAGGGACCGAGGGTGGGGGCGCCCGACTCACCGATGTCGGCGTCGCATGGGTGGCCCGGATGCAGTCGTTCTGCGACCGTGCGGATCGGGCCCTCAACGAGATCTCCCGCGACGTCTTCGACCGTCCGTAGAGAACCCGATCCCGCCCGCAGGATCGCCACGAACCGGCGTTATGCTCTCCCGTCATAACGCTCGAAAGGTTCCGATGCGCGCCGGAAGCATCATCTTCGTCGCCCTCGTCATCCTGGCCGCCTCCTGCTCCCGTGGGGGCTCCGGAGACGTGCAGGTCCTGCGCCTCGCGACGACGACCAGCACGAACGACTCCGGGTTGCTCGACGCGCTGCTCCCCGATTTCGAAGCGGGGAACGATGCCAGGGTCGATGTGGTAGCCGTAGGAACAGGCCAGGCGATCGCACTCGGCGAGGCAGGCGACGCCGACGTCATCCTGGTTCACGCCCGTGCGAGAGAAGATGCCTTCGTCGCCGAAGGCCACGGCACGGATCGCTCCGACGTGATGTACAACGACTTCGTCATCGTCGGCCCGTCCGACGATCCGGCGAAGATCGACGGTGTGCCCTTCGCCGCGGATGCGTTCGCCGCGATCGCCGCAGCCGGCGCGGTGTTCGCGTCGCGTGGAGACGACAGCGGCACGCATACGAAGGAACGCTCGCTGTGGGAAGCAGCGGGGGTCGTCGTCGACGCAGACCTGCCCTGGTACAAGTCCCTCGGCCAGGGCATGGGTTCGACCCTCAACTACGCCGAGGAGACGGGGGCGTACACGCTCACCGATCGCGGAACGTTCCTCTCCCAGAGCGCCGGTCTCCCGAACCTCCGGATCCTGGTCGGCGGGTCGTCGATCGAGTCCAACGTCGATCCGGCGCTCCTGAATCCGTACGGCGTCATTCCGGTCGACCCGGACAAGGGGGGAATCGCCGTCGAACTGGCCGGGGCGTTCGTCGCGTGGCTGACGTCGGTCGAGACACAGGAGAGGATCGGAGAATTCGGCGTCGACGCGTTCGGTCAGCCGCTCTTCTACCCGGACTCCGAAGCATGGAGAAACCGGTGACGCCCGCACCCACAGAACCCTCCGGCGAGCGCCGCTGACCGATGGGCACTCTCGGAAAAGCGTTCACCGACGCATTCGGACTGCTGTGGAACCTCGACCCTTCGCTCGTCGAAACGGTTGCGCTCACGCTCCAGGTGACGCTGGCCGCACTCGTGATCGCTCTGCTGGTCGGCGTCCCCGTCGGAGCGGCCGTCGGCCTGGCCCGGCGGCTCCCCGGACGCTGGCTCATCGTGCCGCTCATCTACACGGGCATGGGCCTCCCCCCGGTGGTCGTCGGCCTCTTCACCTACCTGATCCTGTCGAACCAGGGCCCGCTGGGCGGGCTCGGCTGGCTCTTCACGCCCGCCGGGATGATCGTGGCCCAGACGATCATCGCCCTGCCCCTCGTCGTCGGACTCACGATGGCGGCCGTCCAGGGGGTGGATCCGAGCCTGCCGGTCCAGATGCTCTCCCTCGGCGCCACACGGCGGCAGGTCGCCGGCGTGACGCTTCTCGAAGCCCGCATCGGTGTGACGGCCGCCGTAGTAGCTGCATACGGGGCGATCATCTCGGAGGTCGGCGCCGTGATGCTGGTCGGCGGCAACATCGAGGGAGAGACGCGCGTGCTCACGACCGCCATCGTTCTCGAGACACGGAAGGGCAACTTCGCCCTGGCGCTCGCCCTCGGCATCATCCTGCTGGGCATCGCGTTCCTCACCAACTTCGCCTTCCATCGCCTCCAGGTGAGACAGGGGGCCCGGTGACCGCCGCCTATCGGCTGGACGACGTCCGGCACTGCTACGGCGACCGCTGCGTCGTCGACGTTCCCGACATGGAGATCGCATCCGGTGAGATCCTCGCCATCGTGGGTCCCAGCGGTGCCGGGAAGAGCACCCTCCTCCGACTCCTCGACTTCCTCGAAACGCCGACCCACGGGACGATCACCTACGCAGGCAGCACCGTCGACCGGGACGTGCCGCTGTCCATCCGACGGGACGTCACGACCGTGTTCCAGCGTCCCGTGCTCCTCCGGCGCACCGTCGCCGCGAACGTCCGGATCGGGCGGAGACTCCGCAGCCTCGACACGAAGGCCGGTGACACCGAACGGTGGCTCGAGCGACTCGGCTTGACGGAGCTCGCCGATGCGCCGGCACGCACGCTCTCGGCCGGGGAGGCGCAACGGGTCGCATTCGCGAGGGCGCTGATCGTCGAACCGAGCGTCCTGTTGCTCGACGAGCCCACGGGGAACCTCGACCCGTACAACGTCGGCCTCCTCGAGGAGATCGTCCGGGCCGAGAACGCCGATCGGGGCACCACGGTCGTCGTCGTCACACACGACGTGTTCCAGGCGAGGAGGATCGCCGACCGCACCGCTCTGATGGTTTCGGGGAACATCGTCGAACTCTCCGAGACGGAGACGTTCTTCGCCGCCCCCGAGGATGCTCGAACGGCGGCGTTCCTCCGGGGCGACCTGCTCTACTGACGTCGCCCCGCGGTCGGCTCCCGCTCCGCGCTGCGTATCGGGTTCCTAGCCCCCGGGCACGGTCGGGACTCGCGTCCAGACGCTGCCGTTCTCACTCGACGAGATCGCAGCCTCGACGAACGCGAGGCCGATCGCGCCGTCGATCGCCTTCGGAAAGTGATCGGCCAACGGATCCAGCGGAGAACCGGCCCGTCGGGCTGCGATCGCCTCGGCCGCGTCCGAGTACACGTTGGCGAAACTCTCGTGGAAGCCCTCCGGGTGACCGGCCACGATGCGACTCGACCGCGCTGCGAGAGGGAGCGCCCCCGGTCCGTTCGGCGTGTGAACCCGGGCGGGTGCGCCGAGCGGCTTGAAGACGAGCCTCGTCGGCACCTCCTGCTGCCATTCGACGCTGCCCCGCGTCCCCGATACGCGGATCCTGATGCTGTTCTCGACGCCGGCGGCCGCCTGGGTCACCCAGAAACTCCCCCTCGCACCGTTGTCGAACCGCAACATGGCTCCCGCGTAGTCGTCGACGACCCGGCCCGGAACGATGTGGCCCACCTCTGCAGCGACCTCGGTCACCTCGAGTCCCGTGACGAACCGGACGAGGTTGTGTGCATGAGTGCCGATGTCGCCCAGGACCAGGGAGGGCCCGCTCTTGGCAGGGTCGTACCTCCACGGCACCGGTCCGCCCGGATCCGGGTCGTTCTCGTCGGCCCTGCCTCCCTGAACGTACTCGACCTGCACGAGACGAATCTCGCCGAGTTGCCCGTCTTCGACCATGGCGCGCGCCTGGCGAACCATCGGATAGCCCGTGTAGTTGTGCGTGAGCGCGAGCACGAGACCCGTCTCCCGAACACGGTCCAGGACGTCGACGGCCTCCGCCAGCGTGTTCGTGATCGGCTTGTCGATGATCACGTCGAAGCCTCGATCCAGAGCCGCGACCGCATACGTGTGATGGCTGTCGTTCGGCGTCATGATGGCGATCACGTCCGCTCCGTCGTCGCGGCCGGACTCGGCGTCGAGCAGTTCGGTGCCGCTCCCGTAGCAGCGGTCCGGATCGAGACCGAGAGCCCGCCCGGCGGCGACGGACCGCTCCGGGTTGGACGAGAGAGCGCCGGCAACGAGTTCGTACCGATCGTCCAGTCGGGCCGCCGTCCGATGCATCGCCCCGATGAAGCTTCCCGGACCGCCGCCGATCACAGCGAGGCGGAGACGCCTCCCCAGCATCTCGATCACGGGATTCGCGTCCATCACGTCCGCCTTTCTGCCATGCCGGCAACGTATCGCTCTCCGTCGTCTCTTCGCCGTAGAGTATCGACATGTTCTACTGGATCCGGTGGTGGCTCGCCGGCATGTTCGCCCGCATCTACACCCTCGTACTCTTCAAGGGCGTCGAGGTCGAGGGCTCGGTCGATCACGCCGGACCGCGCTTGATCGTCGCGAATCACTTCGGCGGCCTCGTCGATGCGATCGTCGTCGTCCGGGCGCTCGGCGGGTTGCCTCACATCGTCGCGAAGTCGACGCTCTTCAAAACGCTCCCCCTCAAGATCGCGCTCCGGGCCCTGGGCGTCGTTCCGGTCTACCGTCGCATGGACCACTCGGACATGGAGAAGAACACCTCGTCGTTCCACGAGGTCGCGAACGTGCTGTCCAAGGGGAGGACCGTCCTGATCTTCCCGGAAGGCACCGTCACCGACGACCAGGAGCTGCAGAAGATCCGCACCGGCGCAGCCCGCATGGCGTTGAGCGCCATCGAGGCCGGAGCCCGGAACCTGGCGATCGTCCCCCTCGGCATCACGTACGAGGACAAGGTCTCGTCGCGCTCACGCGTGCTCGTCGAGGCCGGTGAGCGGATCACGGAGGACGAGATCCGGACGGTGGCAGACGGCGGCGGCGCCGAGGAGTCCAATCGCGACCTCGTCGATCAGGTCACGGCACTCATCGCCGATCGACTGCGAGCCGTGTCACCGGACTTCGGGTCCCTCGTGCGCGAGCGAACGATGATGCTCGCCGCATCGATCCATCTGCGTACGGGGATGTCGAAGGCCTTCAGCGACCCCACGATGGCCGAGCTCCGAGCGGTCGCCCAGCGTCTCGCCCGCGCGGCGGACGGCACCGACGAGAACGAGTTCGCGGCGACCGGTCGCTACCAGCTCGCCCTCGCCGCCAGCGGGCTCGAGGACGACCAGATCCAGCCGATGCCGAGGATGGCCGACCTCGCAAGAGTCGCGCTCGTCAAAGGGCTCATCGTCGTTCTGATGGCTCCGTTCGCCCTGCTGGGATTGACGGCCAACCTCATCGCGATCCTTCTCGTCATGGGCGTCGGTGCACTCGTGAAGGAGCCGGTGTCGAAGGGCACGGCCAGAGTCGTCACGGGGATCGTCGTCTTCCCGCTCACCTGGATCGGGCTCTTCGTTCTAAGCGACCCGGACAAGGCGTGGCTCTCGCTCGTGCTCGTCGCCGTCGGGCTGGTGTTCCTCGTCCTCGTCGTGGCGCAGATCGCCGACCTCTTCGAGGCCCTGTCCGACTGGTGGGCGCTCCGGAACCATCTCGCTCTCATCCCGGATCTCCAGCAGCTCCGCAGCCGGGCGGACTGTGAACTGTCCCGCACCCTCCAGGAGGAATCATGTTCCTAGGCATCCTGCTGCTCTTGCTCGGCGTGTGGTCACTCACGGCGACGCTCAACGCGATTCGCCCGATCCGCCAGACGGCCCTGTTGCTTCCGAGCATGTTCTGGTCGTGGTTCGTGATCGGCCTGGCCGGCCAGCACGTCGTCTCCCAGATGATCGTGACCGGGTTCCTCATCTGGGCGGGAGCGTTGGAGCATCCGATCGGCTGGATCGGAATCGCCCTCCTGATCGTCTCGTGGTTCGCTTCGGCGGTGATCCTCTCGAGGACGAGAACGTCCGGAAAGGTCGTCGACGCCGCACTGGCCGAGGCGGGGGTCGAGCGATCCGGGCCAAGGGTGCCGGTCTGGCGCATCCTGCTGTCCTTCCCCTTCAAGGGTCGTTCCGTCGAGAAGATCAAGAACGTCCCGTTCCGACGCGTCGCAGGCCACGTCATCAAGCTCGACATCTACCGCGACAAGACGGATCGGACCGACCGCCCCGTCATCATGTACATCCACGGCGGTGGCTGGGTCATGGGGGACAAGCGCGAGCAGGGAATCCCGTTGCTTCACCACATGGCTCGCGCCGGATGGCTGGGAGTCTCCGTCAACTACCGCCTGAGCCCGGGTGTGGCCCTGCCGGATCAACTCTCCGACGTGAAAGCGGGTCTCGTCTGGATCCGGGAGCACGCGCAGGAGTACGGCGGCGACCCGTCGTTCGTGGCGGTCTCGGGCGGATCGGCCGGCGGCAACCTCGCCGCACTCGTCGGTCTCACCGAGAACGATCCACGGTATCAGGCGGGATTCGAGGATGCGGACACCTCGGTCGACGTCACCGTCCCGATCTACGGCATCTACGACGTGACGAACCGGCTCGGCGCCCAGAGCAAGCAGTTCATCCCTTTCCTCATGGAACCCCTCGTCATCAAGGCCTTCATCGACGACGAGCCGGAGAAGTTCCACGAGATGTCGCCGATCGATCGGATCCACCCGGATGCGCCGCCGTTCGTGATCGCTCAGGGTGATCGCGATTCGCTCGCTCCCGTCGTCGAGGCACGGGCGTTCAGGGATCGCCTGGAAGAGGTGTCGAACGCCCGGGTCGTCTACATGGAGTTCCCCGGCGCCCAGCACATCTTCGACCTCGGCTACACGTACCAGTCGGCCCAGATGATCGAAGGCGTCCTCTCGGTCCTCAACGACGAGTACACGCGTTCACGAACCGACCGGTGACTCGCCGCTTCAGGAGGCCTCGTCGCGGGGCAACGTGTCCAACCAGGCGAGAACGGCGTCGGCAACATCCCGCCATCCCGCTTCGAGCATCATGTCGTGTCCCATGTCCTCGAACATGACCGGCTCGGTCCCGTAGGCCGCGGCCGTCGCAGCAACCTCCACCGGTGTGAAGATCGCGTCCTGCCCGGCCCCCATCACGAGCATCGGGACCTTCACCCTGTCCGGCTTCGGGAGCCGGAACATCATGTCGAGATACGCGAGGTACGACTCGGCCTGGAGCCGACGATGGTATGTGGCGACCAGATCGTCGGACATGTCTTCCGTGAAGAACGCTTCACGGGCCAGTTCCGGCGTGCCGACGATCGGATAGAGGTTCCAGGTGAGGTTGGCCTTGAGGAACGGCAAGGGGTGTCGGCGGGCGGTCCGGAGCGTCGTGCCGAGCACCCCGCGAACGGGATCGGATGCGAGCAGTACCCCGCCGGCTGCGTCGTGGTCCTCGAGGTACATCTGGACGACGAGGCCGCCCATCGAGTGCCCGATGAGCACCGGCGGCGCGTCGAATCCCCCGGCAACCGAGGCCACGTCGTCTACGTAGTCGCGGATCCGCACGAGACGCAGGCTCTTGTCCGTCTCGCTCTCCCCGTGACCACGAAGGCTCACGGCGTGGGCCTCGTACCCGTGCTCGGCGAAGTACGGAAGAAAATGCTCGTCCCAACACCAGGCGCCGTGCCAGGCCCCGTGAACGAAGAGCAACGGTGGGGTCCCCGACTCCGAAGTGGGTCGACGGGTGATGACTTCGAGCTTCATGATGCCCTCCCCGGCCCAGATTACCGGGACCGACGACCCCCGAAGAACGCCGCACGGCACGACGAAGACCCCCGCCGTAGCGGGGGTCTCAGCGGCACGCCCGAAGGGACTCGAACCCCCAACCTCCTGATCCGTAGTCAGGCACTCTATCCAAATTGAGCTACGGGCGCCGGTGACAGATAAGGTAGTCCGAGATTCGCCGTACGGAAAGCCCCTCCTCGAAAGGAACCCCCTGTGGAACCCTCCCCGATTCGCGTGCTCGCCGACGAATACTTCGAGTACTTGACCGAGAAAAGCCCCACCGAGGCGCACCTGCGCGGCGACTACCGCTACGCCGACAGGTGGGAGGACGTCGGCCGGGCGGCCGAGGACGCCAACGTCGACAAGCTTCGCGAGTTCGGCGCCCGGGCGCGCGCCATGGACCCGGCCGCCATGTCGGCCGACGACGCTCTCACACGCGAAGTGATGATCTTCGAAACAGAAACCAAGGCCTCCCTCGAAGAGATGCACATGGCCGAGTTCGCGGTCGACCCGATCTTCGGGTTCCAGGTCTACGCCAAGCTCCTACCGCAGATGCTGTCCGTCCCCAACGCCGACGTCGCCGCCGCGATGGTCGAGAAGTACAAGGGGTACGGGCAGGCGTTCGATCAGATGACCGAGCGGTACCGCGAAGGCATCGCTTCCGGCCGCACGCCGGCGGCATTCGCCGTCGACGGCGTTATCGAACAGCTCGACGAGTGGCTGGCCATGCCCGTCGACCAGGATCCGCTGCTCAACACCCAGGTTCCCCCGGACTTCACCGGTGATCAATCGGCCGAGTGGAGAGCGGCGCTCACAGACGTGGTTCGCGACGTGATCCGGCCCGCCGTCGCCCGACAGCGCGATGCCCTCAGAGACGAGGTACGCCCGGTCGCCCGCCCCGAGGGCAAAGAGGGCCTGCACTGGCTCCCCGACGGCGACCTGGCGTATGCACGGTCGATCCACTGGTTCACGACGCTGCCGATGCAGGCGGCCGAGATCCACGAGATCGGGCTGCAGCAGATCGACCGGCTCGCAGACGAGTACCGCGAGATCGGTGGAGAGGTGCTCGGCACGACCGACCTCCAGGAGATCTTCTCCCGGCTGCGCGACGATCCCGACCTCCATCACACGACCGGCGAGGGTGTCCGCGCCGCAGCCGAGGCGGCCTTCGAGAAGGCCCGGGCCGAGATGGGCAACTGGTTCGGACGCCTCCCCGTCGCAGACTGTCTCGTGGCGGAGACCCCGTCCGGTGCGCAGGCCTTCTACTTCCCCGCCGCAGAAGACGGCTCGCGTCCGGGCATGTTCTTCATGAACACGGCAGACCCGACCTCCTGGGGCACGTTCGAGGTGGAAGCCACCGCCTTCCACGAGGGAATCCCCGGCCATCACCTCCAACTCGCCATCGCTCAGGAGCTGGGAGATTCGGTTCCTGCGTTCCGCCGCCACGGCTTCATCGTCGCCTACGGGGAAGGATGGGCGCTGTACACGGAACGGCTCGTCGACGAGATGGGCCTCTACGGATCTCAGCTCGACCGCCTCGGGATGCTGTCCGCCGACTCGATGCGGGCCGGCCGTCTCGTCGTCGACACCGGCATGCACGGACTCGGATGGTCCCGTCAGCAGGCGATCGACTACTTGGCGGAGAACTCGCCGATGACGTTGCACACCATCACCGAGGAGATCGACCGCTACATCGCGTCGATGCCGGGACAGGCCGTGTCGTACATGATCGGACGTCTCGAGATCCAGCGGATGCGAGCCGAAGCCGAGGCCCGGCTCGGCGACCGCTTCGACATCAAGGGGTTCCACGACACGGTCCTCACGTCGGGCGCCGTCCCACTCGAGACCCTGGACCGTCTCGTCTCCGACTGGGCCGAGTCCGTGTGACGCCCACGCTCCGGTGGTAGAGGGCGCGGTGAAGCTGCGACGGCGGAGAGGGAGGGATTTGAACCCTCGAGGGAGCTTGTAACCCCCTACTCGCTTAGCAGGCGAGCGCCTTCGGCCACTCGGCCACCTCTCCA
>JAOZRW010000166.1 GCA_029939995.1 Acidimicrobiia bacterium
CTAGGCGGCTTCCGACGCTCGGCCCGGGTGTCACCTGCTCGTACGACTCCTCGATCCGGTCGGCGGAGTACTCGCGCACGGCGTGTGCGTCGGCGTCGGATCCTCCCCTCCACCGAAACTCAGCCGGGGATCTGCGACACCGTGACTCCGCTACCGAAATCGGTGTGTGGAACGCGAGACGCCCTTACCCTTGTGCTCATGAAAGTTGCATTTTCCACGCTGAACGGAAAGACGATCACCTCCCACTTCGGCCGCACCAAGGCCTTCGTCGTCGTCACCATCGATGACGGCGTCGAGACCGGACGGGAGTCTCGGGAGCTGTCACCGGCCGGCCGCGATGACCCGGAGCACCACGGCCGTCACCGGAACCTCGTCGGTGCGATCGCGGATTGCGACATCGTGATCGCCGGGGGCATGGGCCATCCGGTCCAGGAACGGCTCGAAGCAGCGGGCATCGACGTGATCCTCACCGCGATACGACCGATCGACGATGCGGTCGCCGCTTACATCGCCGGCACGCTCGACCATGATCCAGAGCGTGCCCATGCACCCGATGGCGGCCATCACCACCACTGACGATGACTCGCCGCACCGCGACTCTCGTTGCCGGGATGCTCGCGATAGCGGTAATCGCTTCGGGCTGCTCCGTCCTCGGAACCCTCGGTGCGACCGAGAAGGTGTCCTGTTACGTCGGCGGCAATTCCCCCTTCGCGAAGTCGTACCTGGACGGCCCGGAGATGACGCCCGACGAGTTCAGGGCGACGCCACAGGGTGCGGCTCTCGAAGCGTTCTTCGTCGGCGGATACGGCGAGGTCGAAGCCGGTCCGTATGCTGACCTCGACGGGTTCTCGATGGTCTCGGACTCGTATGTGCTCGGGTATCGGGACGGCATCCCGATCATGGACTACATCCTCGACGGCACCGACATCGAGGCGTGGGGCGGATGCAATCCCACGCTCGTGTACGGCGACCGGGTGGCCGGCCGCTGGTACCCCGTCCAACCGGTCGACCCCGATTCGACGACGCTTCCGATCCGGGTCGAAGGCGGTGCGTGTGTGGAACCGAACGGAACCAACGTCACGACGCAGATCGTCTCGGTCGATGTGACGGAAACCGCCGAGACCGTCGAGATCGTTGTGTGGACGCGGGAGAAGCGTTTCACCTTGATGTGCGCCGGCATCGGAATCGAACTCGACGCGACGGCGGAACTCGACGCACCGATCAACGGCCGGACGCTCATCGACGCCGGACGGATCCCGCCCGTACCCGTGGCCGAGACCCGCTGACAACACCTACCATTGCATCCCCGCCCTCGTAGCTCAGGGGATAGAGCACCGGTTTCCTAAACCG
>JAOZRW010000042.1 GCA_029939995.1 Acidimicrobiia bacterium
CCTAGCATCATGTCATGGCCACAATCGCACCCTTCGGCTCCTGGGAGTCGCCCGTCAGCGCCGCCGACACCGTCGCCGGCATCGTCCGATTCTCCGAGATCCAGTACGACGCGGGGACGCTGTACTGGGTGGAAGGGCGCCCGTCCGAAGGCGGCCGCAACGCCCTCGTTCGCCGTCGCCCCGACGGAGTGATCGAGGACGTTCTCCCCGAGTCGACCAACGTGCGCACGATGGTCCACGAATACGGGGGAGGCTCCTATCTCGTAGACGGGGGCGTTGTCCACTACGCGGAGTTCACGGACCAGCGGCTCTACCGGCACGAAGGCGACAGTTCGTTGCCGTTGACGGAAGAGCCGCCGTCACCGAGGGCCGTCCGCTACGCGGACGTCATCTCCGGACCGGAGGGGGCGGTCATCTGTGTCCGGGAGACGCATCCTGAAGAGGGAGAGGCGATCAACGAACTCGTCACGATCTCGGCGAGCGGCACGCAAGAGGTCGTCGCGTCGGGGAGCGACTTCTACTCGTCACCGCGTCTCTCGCCGGACGGAGCCCGACTCGCGTGGATCGAGTGGAACCATCCCAACATGCCGTGGGACGGGACACGCCTCGTCGTTGCGAACGCGGCCGATCCAACCGACCGGTCGGTGATCGCCGGAGAGGAGGACGAGTCGATCGTGCAGCCGGAGTGGACGCCGGACGGCGATCTCGTCTTCGCTTCCGACCGTACCGGCTGGTGGAACCTCTATCGCTTCGACGGCACGGAGACGACGGCCATCCATCCGATGAAAGCGGAGTTCGCGGGGCCCGCCTGGCTCTTCGGATTCAGGTGGTACGGGTTCCTGTCGGACGGCCGGATCGCCGTCACGTTCTGGGAGGACGGTCAACACCGCTTCGGGATCATCGATCGGGAGGGGCGTCTCGAGCGGATCGGTCTCGACTACTCGGGGTACGGATACCACCTCGTCACCGACGGTGACGACCTGGTCTGGTTCGTCGGATACCACCCGCAGCGGCCCTCGGCCCTCGTCGAGTTCGACACCGACACCGGCGTCGCAACGATCATCCGGGCGAACCCGGACACCGTCGACACCTCCTACATGCCCGAACCGCGGCTGATCTCCTACCCGACGACCGGCGGCGACACCGCTCACGCCGTGTTCTACCCGCCGACCAACCCGGCCTACGAAGCACCCGACGGCGAGCGCCCGCCGCTCCTCGTTCAGATCCACGGGGGCCCCACTTCGATGGTCTTCCCGGCGTTCAACCTGCAGACGGCGTACTGGACGTCGCGTGGGTTCGGTGTCGTCGATGTCAACTACCGGGGATCGACCGGGTTCGGGAGGGCGTATCGAGAGAAGCTGGAAGGCGAATGGGGCGTCGTCGACGTCGACGATGCCGTCGCTGCGGCGCGGTACCTGGCCTCGATCGGCGAAGCCGACGGGTCGCGCCTCGCGATCAGCGGCGGCAGCGCCGGCGGTTACACGACGCTCGCCGCTCTCGCGTTCAGGGACGCATTCAGCGCGGGTGCGTCGTACTACGGTATCGCCGACATCGAGATGCTCATGGGGGACACGCACAAGTTCGAGTCCCGCTACGAGACCCGGCTCCTCGGCGACGACCCGGCGGTGTGGAGATCCCGCTCTCCGATCCACTCGGTGGATCGGATCGACGTTCCGGTGGCGCTGTTCCAGGGGCTCGACGACAAGGTCGTGCCGCCGGACCAGGCCAAGATCATCGCCGAGGCGCTGGACCGTCGGGGAGTGTCGCACATCCATGTCGAGTACGAGGGCGAGGGCCACGGATTCCGGAAGGCCGAGAACGTGATTGATAGCCTGGAGAGGGAGCTCGCCTTCTACGGCGGGGTGTTCGGTTTCGACCCGGCTTGGAAGTAGGGCGGGAGGCGTTCCCGGGCTGATCGCAGGGTTTGGTGATGTGGGAGAATGCCGTATGGACTACATCGAAGAGGCGTTGTTCGTGTTCTCCCAGGCGGGAGGGCGTGTCACGTCCGACATAGAAGCCGCCACCGGAGATACGGACCTCGCGTCGAACGCGGCGATGGTCACTCTCATTCTGCTCCATCGGGACGGTCCGCAGCGCCCGACACGGATCGCCGAGGAGTGCGGATTGACGAGCGGAGGAGCCACGAAGTTGCTGACCAGGCTCGAGAAGAAGGGCCTCCTCGAGCGTCGATCGGATGTCGTTCCTGAAGACGGTCGAGCCGTGGTGGTCTCGATCACCCCCACCGGGCGTTCAAAGGTTGCCGAGATACTGGATACGGTGAGACCCCGAGTCGATGAGCTGATCCGGAGTATCGTGAAGCTCAGCGAGCAGGCCTAGGTCGACATGGGACATCTCGACGCACCGGCGATCCAGGACATGTACCCCGAAGACGTCGCCCACTGCTACGGCTGCGGACGTCTGAACGAGGTCGGCCACCAGATCAAGACCCGGCCCGAGGGTGACCACACCGTCACCGACTTCACCCCGGAGCCGTTCCACACCGCCATCCCCGGATACACCTACGGCGGAATCGTCGCGTCGATCATCGACTGCCATTCGACCGGATCCGCTGCGATCTTCGCGATGCAGGCCGCGGGCAAGGAGATCGGGAGCGAAACGGCGCCCCGATTCCTCACGGCACACCTCGAGGTCGACTACCTGCTCCCCACACCGCTCGCCGAGATGCATCTCGTCGGACGGCTCGTCGAGTTGAAGGGGCGCAAAGTCATCGTCGAGACGGATCTCTCCGTCGACGGCGTGATCACGGCGAGGGGGTCGGCGGTCCTCGTCGAGATTCCGGGGCACCTGTTCGACCCGTCCAAGTAGCCGGAGTCAAGCAGGGACTCCCCGCGACGAATCGGGTCTTCCGACCCGACCGAACGGGTGCTGCTAACTCAGCGCCCCGATACCATTCCCGTGGGCCTTCGGAGATCGGTGATCGGCGCATGCGGCGTCTTACAACACCTGACTACATCCGTCGCGAACCGTCGACGGAGAGCCCGACAACTGAAGATGTACCACCGGACCGGGCGGCATGTCCTCCCTCCTTCCTCCCGCAGTCCGAACCGGTGGACTGCGGACGACTGTTCGGCCCCAACCGCCCGGTCGTCCGATCCGGTCGCCCCGTACCGTCTCCCCCCTTCGGTACGGGGCGACCTACCTTTTCCCCGTCACGAACCCAGGGTTCTCTGCGCCCTATTTGACGTCCCGAGCCCGCGGAATGGGGAGCCCATCTGAACCGCGGGCCGGAGACGGCATATAGAACGCAGAGAACCCTGGGTTCGTGACGGGACTAGCCTCGGGATATGGAGTCAGTCATGCTCGACGTCAACGGGATCACCCTCTCTGTTGTCGATGAGGGGGACGGCGAAGCGGTCGTCTTCATCCACGGCTTCCCCGAGCTCGCCTATTCGTGGCGGTACCAGATCCCGGCCTTCGCGGCGGCCGGGTTCCGCGCGATCGCCTACGACCAGCGCGGCTACGGAGGATCGTCGAAACCGACCGACGTCGGCGCATATGCCCTGGCGAACCTCGTCGACGACGCGATCGGGCTCCTCGATCGGCTCGGGATCGAACGCGCCACGCTCGTCGGGCACGACTGGGGCAGCATCGTCGTGTGGTCCGCCGCGCTCATGCACCCGGACCGGGTCGATAGGGTCGTCAGCTTGAACGTGCCGTACCGGGGATGGTGCTCCGGGTTCCCCCGGCTCGACATCATCCGGGAGCATCTCGCCGACCGGTTCGGATACGTCCTGGGCTTCCAGGAAGTCGGCGCGACGGAGGCGGCCTTTGCCTCCGATCCGGACACCTGGCTCCGCACGATCTTCAACAGCATCGCCGCCGATAGGGAATTCATGTCCGACGGGGACTTCGCCGTGTACCGCGACGCGTTCGTCGCCGGCGGGCTGTTCGGCCCGCTCGGCCCGTATCGGAACATCGACGCAAACGCCGCCGCGACCGAACATCTCGCGAATGCGCCGATCACGCAGCCGACGCTGATGATCACCGCGGATCGCGACCCGATCCTTCCCCCGTCACTCGCCGAGGGCATGGACCGGTGGATCCCCGACCTCACGGTCGTCGGCATCCAGCACAGCGGACATTGGACGCAGCAGGAGCAGCCGGAGCACGTCAACGCCGCCATCATCGGCTACCTCCAGGATCACGGGGGGTTCGGGGGATGAAGCACGTCCGCGACTGGTTCTACAGCATCCCGACGCTCGCAGCGTTCGGTTTCTCCCTCGGCTTCTTCCACATCGTCGGACTCATCGCCCTCAAGTTCGGTCAGCGACCGTTCGAGAAGACGATGGCGGCGCTCCAGCGTTCGCTGATCGCCACGTTCCGGATCTCGGGGGTCACCGTCACGGTCGAGGGGAGAGACCGATTCGCGAGCGAGGGCGGATTCATCTTCGTGTCGAACCACCAGTCGATGTACGACGTCCCGATCTTCGGAGGGCTGCTCCGCCGGAACTACCCGAAGTACGTGGCGAAGAAGGAACTGGCGAAGGGCATCCCGAGCGTGTCCCTGAACCTGCGACGCGGCGGCAACGCGCTCATCGACCGGGACGACCGGGAGCAGTCGCTCGAGGCGATACGAACGATGGCGCGAGAAGCGGAGCGACGGGACGTCTCGGTGGTGATCTTCCCCGAGGGCACGCGCGCTCGGATCGGGGAGCTCGGGGAGTTCCGCGTCGGCGGGCTTGCCACCATCATGGAGGCGGCTCCCAACCTTCCGATCATCCCGACGGCGATCGACGGTTCGTGGCGGGTGTTCCGGCGCAACATGTTCCCGATCCCGTACGGCGCTTCGGTCCGGGTCCGCTTCGGCGAGCCGATCGCCCGTCATGAGGACGAGTCGCCCATCGAGGTCCTGGATCAGTGCCGGACGTGGATCGAGGCGACGATCGACGGATGGAGATCCGAGACGGGCAACGCCTGATACCCTGCGGGTATGGAAGAAGAACGTATTGGCCTGTTCATCGATTACGAGAACCTCGCGATCGGATCCCGCGAAGACCTCGGCATCGAATTCGATTTCAAACCCGTCACCGACGCGCTCGCCGAGCGCGGCCGCGTCGTGGTTCGGCGCGCGTACGCGGACTGGACCTACTTCGAGAAGGACCGTCGGATGCTCACCGACAACCAGGTCGAACTCATCGAGATCCCCCAGCGACGGGGCATGGTCCGCAAGAACGCCGCCGACATCAAGATGGCGGTCGACGCCATCGAACTCGCCTTCGAACGCGACTACGTCACGATGTTCGTCATCTGCACGGGTGACTCGGACTTCACCCCGCTCGTGCACAAGCTCCGGGAACTGAACCGCCGGGTCATCGGTGTCGGGCTCAAGGCGTCGACCTCGGCGCTGCTACCACCGGCGTGTGACGAGTTCCTGTTCTACGAGAACCTCGCCGGCGTCGACGTCCCTGCCCGCAAGCCCAAGAAGGAGCGGCCCAAGGCCGAGAAACCGGCCGCTGCGGCCGCCGCCGTCAATGAATCACCCGAATCGGTCATCGTCCCGACCCTCGCCGGGCTCATCCGGGCGGGAGACGGGGACGTGCGAGCGTCGAGCCTCAAACGGGCTCTGCTGCGCAAGGACCCGACCTTCACCGAAACCGACTACGGCTTCCGTGCGTTCGGCGAGCTCATGCGGCACCTCGAATCCAAGGGAATCGTCGAGCTGGACAACGAGAACTCCCAGGGCGATCCGATCGTCCGCTTCCCCTCGAAGGGGAGGGGTGAGGAGACCGGATTCGGCCTCCTCCAGAAAGCGGTCTCGGATCTCGGCAAGGGTGGTGCCCCGGTGGCGCTCTCCGGTCTGAAGAACGAGCTGCGCAAACGCGATGCGGGCTTCTCGGAGAAGAAGCTCGGCTACTCGGGGTTCCTCCAGTTCGTCAAGGCGGCCGCAGCCGGCGGCTACGTCGATCTCATCTGGAGCGACGAGGTCGACGACTACGTGCTGTCCGCCCCGTAGGGCAGGCCTCGTCGCTAGAACTCGGCGTTGCGCGGCGTGCGCGGGAACGGGATGACGTCCCGGATGTTCTGCATCCCGGTCGTGAACTGCACGACGCGTTCGAGACCCAGCCCGAACCCGGCGTGCGGTGCACTGCCGAACCGGCGCAGATCGAGATACCACCAGTAGTGGTCCTCGTCCATGCCCTTGATCCGCATGCTGTCGGCGAGAACGTCGAGACGCTCCTCACGCTGGCTGCCGCCGACGATCTCCCCGATCCCGGGGACGAGGACGTCCATCGCGGCGACGGTCTTCCCGTCGTCGTTGCGCCGCATGTAGAAGGCTTTGAACGCGAACGGGAAGTCGGTCACGGTCACCGGCCGCTTGAACACCTGCTCGGTCAGGTACCGCTCGTGTTCGGATTGGAGATCGTCGCCCCACACGACCGGGAACTCGAACGAGTCGTTTGCCTCTGCCAGGAGGTCGATCGCCTCGGTGTAGGTGATCCGCTCGAAGCCGCTCTCGGCCACGTGATGGAGACGGTCGAGCAGTTCCGTGTCCACCCACTTGTTGAAGAACTCGAGGTCCGTCTCGTTGTGTTCCAGGACGTACCGGATGAGGTACGTGACGTAGTCCTCCGCCAGATCGGCGTCGTCGTTGAGATCGGCGAACGCGATCTCGGGCTCGACCATCCAGAACTCGGCGAGGTGGCGCCGGGTGTTCGAGTTCTCCGCCCGGAACGTCGGGCCGAACGTGTACACCCGGTCGAGGGCGAGCGCGTACGTTTCGGCGCTGAGCTGTCCGCTGACGGTCAGGAACGTCGGACGGCCGAAGAAGTCCTCCGTGTAGTCGATCTTGCCGTCGGACGTACGCGGTGCCGACGCAGGGTCGATCGTCGACACGCGGAACATCGACCCGGCTCCCTCGGCGTCGCTGGCGGTGATGAGCGGCGTGTTCAAGTAGAGGAAGTCGCGGTCCTGATAGAACCGGTGCGTCGCGTACGACAGGGAGTTGCGGACCCGTGTGACGGCGCCGATCGTGTTCGTTCGGGGACGCAGATGTGCGATTTCGCGGAGGCGCTCGAACGACACGCGCTTCTTCTGAAGCGGGTAGGTCTCCGGGTCGGCGAGGCCGAACGGCTCGACCTCGGTCGCTTTGATCTCGATCCGCTGGCCCTTCGCCGGGGACTCCGCGAGGGTGCCGGTGACGCGAACCGCCGACCCGATCGTGAGACGAAGAACGGCGCTCTCGTAGTTCGGGAGCTCGTTGTCGGCGATGATCTGGAGACCGGTGATGGTGGACCCGTCGGTGAGCTCGATGAAGGAGAAGCCGCCCTTGGAGTCCCGGCGCGTTCGCACCCATCCGGCGACCGTGACGGTGGACCCGAAGTCATCTCGTTCGAGGACGTGCTTGATCAATTCTCGTTGCATGGTTCGCTCCTTGCCGCATCGGGACGATAGCCCGCCTGCGGCCATCTCCGCGCGCCGGACGAAACCTTTTGCCATCAAGGCCTTCCATGAATTACACTCGTGTAAGACAAAGAGGGGTTCCATGGCGGTAGCGGTACAAGAATCATCGATCACGGACGTCGACCGCGTGACGGCGGCAACGCTCGACCTATACGCGCGTCGGCACGATCTCGCCGCGGAGATGCCGCTCGCCGAGCTGCTCAGCGTCCCCTCCGACCTGGGCGCGCTCCGTGCCGTCGTCGGTGCAACGCACCGGACCGTGGAGATCGTCCTCGACGCCGACGTGGACTCGGCCGCCGCGGCCGCCGCCGTGTGGTCATTGTCCGCCAAGGGATTCCACCCCGTCGTCCTCGTGGCGCTGGACCGGGTCGGCGAGGCGCACGAAGGCCTGCGCGGAACGCCGTGTCGTCTCCAGCCGTGGTGGACCAACGGGGATGCGGTCGTGTTCGGATCCTTCGAGTCGACGTGATCGACTCGCCGCCTCGCATCCGGACGTCCTAACCTCATTGCCATGCCGGTTCCCCTCCACACCCAGACCGTGATCGCTCTGGTCTGGGACTTCGATCGCACGCTCATCCCCGGGAACATGCAGGACCCGATCTTCGACCGGTACGGCATCGAGGCCGACGCGTTCTGGAGGGAGGTCGAGGGCCTCGTCGATTACTACGCCCGGCAGGGCGTGCGGATCCAGCGCGACATCGCCTACCTGGGCCATCTCCTCACTTACGTTCGGGAAGGCATCTTCGAGAAGCTGACGAACGAGCTCCTCCGAGAGCTCGGAAGCGAGATCGTCGCCGCACCCGGGATGCCGGACTTCCTCGACGAGACTCGCCGTCACGTGTCGGACATCCCCGAGTTCGCATCCGAGGGGATCACCGTCGAGCATTACATCGTCTCCACCGGGATCCTCCCGATGATCGAAGGGAGCGTGTTCGCCGACCACGTCGACGGGATCTGGGCGAACACGCTGATCGAGACACCGGCACCGCCCGGCTATCTCGACCAGCTTCCCGTCGCGTCGGCTCCCGCTCCGGTCAGCCACCTCGGCTACACGATCGACAACACGGCGAAGACCCGGGCCCTGTTCGAGATCAACAAGGGCGTGAACCGCAACGCGGGCATCGACGTGAACGCCAGGCTCGGAGACGAGGAGCGCCGGGTACCGCTCCGCAACATGATCTACATCGCGGACGGGCCATCCGACGTCCCGTGCTTCTCGATCCTCAATCAGAACGGCGGCAAGACCCTCGGCGTGTACACGCTCGATCCGATGGACAACCACCGCCGGGTCAAGCAGCTCCAGGCCCAGGGCCGTATCCAGGGCATGGCCGAAGCCGACTATCGCCCGGGCAAGGCGGCGTACCTGTGGCTGATGGACAGCATCGAGCAGATCGGGCACGAGATCGTCGAGGCGAGGCGGCAGGCCTTCGCCGCGATCCCGAAGGCACCCGGACACGGCTAGCACCACGGAACCGAGAGGAGACCGTATGACCATCGAACGGGTCGGCATCATCGGCGGGGGTCAGATGGGAGGTGGCATCGCCGAGGTGTGCGCCAAAGCCGGCATCGACACGATCGTCGTCGAGATCAACGACGACCTCGTCGCACGATCCAGAGCGGGCATCGAACGCTCCCTCGCGAAGGCCGTCGATCGGGGCAAGCTCGACGCCGACGACCGCGATGCGGCCCTGTCGACGCTCGCGTTCTCGACCGATCGCGGCTCCCTCGAAGACCGGGACCTCGTCATCGAAGCCGTGATCGAGAACGAGGACCTCAAGCACGAGATCTTCAGCGACCTGGACCGGATCGTCACGTCACCGGACGCCATCCTCGCGACGAACACGTCGTCGATCCCCGTCACCCGGATCGCTCGAGCCACCAGCCGGCCCGAGTCGGTCGTCGGAATGCATTTCTTCAACCCCGCGCCGATCATGCCGCTCGTCGAGATCGTCCGAACCGTTCTGGTCGCCGACGACACGGTCGACCGCGCGGCGTCGTTCGCCGCGGATCGGCTCGGCAAGGTCGTCGTCCACGCGAAGGATCGTGCCGGTTTCATCGTGAACAAGCTGCTGTGTCCGTACATCTTCGAAGCGGTACGGATGCTCGAGGACGGATTCGCGACCCGTGAGGACATCGACGCGGCGATGGTGAACGGCGCCGGCTATCCGATGGGCCCGCTCACCCTCTCGGACCTCATCGGGAACGACACGATGCTGGCCGTCGCCGAGTCGTTCATGGCCGAGTACGAGGATCCCCGCTTCGCCGCGCCACCGTTGCTGAAACGGATGGTCGAAGCCGGCCTGCTCGGTCGGAAGACCGGCCGGGGCTTCTACGACTACGCGTAGGAGTCTGGCGTCGATAACGACGAGATATCGGTCAGATCAACGCCGGAGTCCTGGGTGGTCAGCTCTCGATGCGGCGGGCGCCGTTCGATTCGAGAACCCTCGCGAGCTGATCCTTCTTGACGAGACCGGACATCCGGAACCGCTGCGTCGGCTTGCTCGCCTGACGCTTCTTCGTTCCCTGGGCTTTCTTCCTGGCTTTCTTCGACGTCTTCTCCGGTGGCCGAGCGATCACGACGGTCGTGGGGGTGGACCGGATCTTGTAGGCGTCGATGGCCCCCGGGACACGCCCGATGTCTGCCTTGACGATGTAGGCGGACTCGCCGTACTCGCGTGCCAGTTCGTTGACGACGCCGTCCATCACCTGGCACGCAGGGCAACCCACCTGGCCGAAGTTCACGAGGACGGGACGCCCCGATGCGACCATGGGCTTGAGCTCGTCGAGCCGATGGATCTTGACGGGTTTCGGTTTCCTCTTGAACATCGCACCTCTCCGTTTCCCACCATCCAACGGGTGGGGTGCCGGAAGTATGCCCGGTTTGCTCCGCAAGTGGCGGGAACCCGGCGACGGATCGGACGAGGCGCCGATCGGCCACAATGGGGGTGAAACGGATCGGAGGAGCAGATGGCGAAGATTCATGGTGGACGGGCGATCGCCCGGGCGCTCAAGGCCGAGGGCGTGGACACGGTGTTCATGCTGACCGGAGGCCACGTCCTCCCGACGATCGACGGATGCGTCGAGGAGGGCATCCGGATCGTCGACGTGCGTCACGAGCAAGCGGCTGCTCACGCCGCCGACGCGTACGCCCGTCTGACCGGCCGGCTCGGCGTCGTGCTCGCCACGGCCGGGCCCGGCGTTACCGACACCGTCACCGGAATCGCGAACGCGTGGTTCGCCAACAGCCCGGTGCTCCTCATCGGCGGCCGTCACTTGACGACCGAGGACCTGCGCGGCGGTCTTCAGGAGATGGATCATCCGCGGATGTTCCACTCGATCACCAAATGGGCGGCGACGGCGTCGGACGCCGGGCGTCTCCCCGAGTACATCGCTACCGCAGCCCGTCGCGCCTTCTCAGGACGTGGAGGGCCGGTGTTCCTCGACATCCCGTGGGACGTCCAGGGCGACCTCGTCGAAGAGGACGCGATCGCGTGGCCGACCGGGTACCGGGCCAACCGTCCCGCCGGCCTCGACGACGAGACGCTTCGCGACGTCGCCGACCTGCTCAACCGGGCCGAACGGCCCGTCCTGTTCGCCGGGACCGGATACCGGTGGAGTCGGCATGCGGACGCTCCGGGCGCTTTGGAGAGCCTCGCCGACGTGCTGAACAGCCCGGTGTATCTCAACAGCCTCGCCCGGGGAACGATCCGGTGGGACCATCCGCTGCTCGGCAACCGGACGCGATCCGACGCTCTCCGGCAGGCGGACGTCGTCGTCGCCCTCGGTGTCGATTGGGACTTCCGCACCGGGTTCGGCAAGAAGGTGTCCTCCGAGGCCACGGTCGTCCAGATCGACGCCGAACCGTCCCGGGTCGGTTGGAACCGGGCGGCCGACATCGGCGTGGTCGCGGACCCGGGTGCCGTCGCGGCTCAGCTGGTCGACCACGTAGGCGGACGGCACGACGGGTGGGTGCAGCAGATCGCGGCGCTCGAGGCGCAGAAGCAGGCGGTTGCCGAAGAGCTCGCAACCGCCGACGGCGGCCCGGTGCACCCGGAGCGGTTCGCCCGCGAGGTGGCCGAGTTCTTCGGCGACGACGCCATCGTGGCCGCCGACGGTGGCGACATCGTCTCGACGACGGCGAAGTGGCTGCGGACGAGTCGGCCGGGAGGACTGCTCGACCCGGGACCGTTCGGCTGCCTCGGCGTCGGCGCCCCGTTCGCTCTCGCGGCGAAGGCCGTCGAGCCCGACACCCGTGTCGGCATCGTCTACGGAGACGGCTCGTTCGGATTCAACGGGATGGAGTACGACTCGCTGATCCGCCACGAGATGCCGGTGGTCGGTGTCGTGGGCAACGACGGCGCCTGGAACAACATCAAGGCGATCCATCGCATGCTGTACCCGGACCGGATGGTGGCGTCGGATCTCGGCGTCCGACGGTACGACCTGATGGTCGAGGGTCTCGGCGGCTACGGCGAGTTCGTGGAGGACGCTTCGGAGCTGCGTCCGGCCCTCGAGCGCGCCCAGGACAGCGGCGTTCCCGCGCTCGTGAACGTCCACATCGCCGAGCAGTTCAGGATGAGCACCGCCTACGGCATGTAGGACCCGGGGCGATGTAGGCGCGGGCTAGAGGATGACGACTCCCAGGAGGCCGGCCGCTACGCAGTAGATCCCGAACGGGGCGAGGCCGATCCTGCCGAGGATGCGGATGAGGAAGCTGATCGCCCAGTAGCCGACGAGCGCCGCCACGATCATGCCGACGATCGTGGCCGCGGTGATTCCCGCTCCTTCCGAGAACGCCCGCGCGACGGACAGCAAGCCGGCGCCGGCGATGGCGGGGATGCCGAGGAGGAAGGCGAACCGGGCGGCTTCGACCCTTCCCAACCCTCGCGCGAGACCGGCCGAGATCGTCATCCCGGACCGTGACACGCCGGGGATGAGAGCGAAGGACTGGGCGAGGCCGATGATCCCGGCATCGGTGGGGGAGAGATCCTCGGCCGTCTTCCTCCCCTGCCGCAGCATCATCGTCGCGAGCATGATGACGCCGGTGACGACGAGCATCCCCGCGACCACCTTGGGCTTCGTGGTCAACCCGTCGAGCGTGCTCTCGAACAGGAGGCCGAGCAGGACGGCGGGGATCGTGCCGATGACGATGATCGTGATCATCCGGCGACCCGGCCGGTCGAAACGGGCCATCTTCGCGATGTCGGCGCGGTAGAAGACGAGTACGGCGGCGAGCGTTCCGAGATGGAGCATCGCCGTTGTGCCGATGTCGGGACCGTCACGGCCGAGGAGGGCGGGGATGATGACCAGGTGGCCGCTGGAGGAGATGGGGAGGAACTCGGTGAGTCCCTGTACGGCCCCCCACAAGATGGCGTCGAACATCGTTCCAGCCTAGAGGCACCGGCGCAGTCGACGGGGAACCGACGAGCGGACCGAACCGGACTCAGGGCTCGAGGAGCACGATCAGGGTTCCGTCTCTCGCGGCAAGCGCGACGGCGGCTGCCCGTTCGGGAGGAACGGCGACGGTGCCTCCGTCGGAGAAGGAGAGGAGATCCTGCTCCGCCGTCGCGACCACGATGCCTTCGGTCTCGAAGGCCGGATCGGTCCCGATGAGTTGCGCTCTGGTGCCGGGGGGCGTGCCCGTCGGCAACGCAACCGGAACCGCCCACCACCCGTCCGGGATCGGCGACGTCGGGGCGACCGACGACGGCACGATCGGTTCGCCCGCGGCCAGGTCGCGCGCCGCCACCGGGTCGGTGAGATCCGGCATCGCGATCACCCCCGCCGGGAGGTCCCGCCACTCGACATCCGGATCGGTGATGGGAGACCCGGCGGGGATCGCGTGCGCTGCGAACGGGTACCGCATCGCAGCGTTTCCGTGGAGGTCCCATATGAACGCAGCGATGACGATCGCCGCGGCGGCTGCCCATCGGAGATACGGGGGGCGGGTCAACCAGAACACCGTTCGACTGTATCGAGTTCGGCGTCGCGTTGGAAGAGGGTCGATCGAGGAGATCCCTCCCCGTGTCACCAAGCGCAAGCAGGGGGAATGGTGGGGGGCCTGCGTTCAGATTTTCACGGGGAGGGAAAGCTCTCCCCCTATTGTTGCGCGCTGAACGCGTTTGGGGAAGTGTCTTCGTGTCGCGGCGCGAATAAACTCCTTCAGGTGGATGTGCTCGTCCCCCTCGTGGTGGCCTATCTCATCGGATCCGTCGACTTCGGAGTCATCGTACCCCGGGTACTCGGCGTCGACATCTATGCGACCGGAAGCGGGAACCCCGGAACGTCGAACGTGTTCCGGTCGCTCGGCAAGGGCCCGGCCGCCCTCGTGCTCCTCGGCGACGGGGCGAAGGGAGCGATCGCTGCAGCGATCGGGACCGTGTGGGCCGGTGTCATGAGCAGCACGGCGAGCGTGGAGACGCTCGCCGTCGCATGTGCCTTCGCAGCTGTGCTCGGCCACGTCGTACCGGTCTGGCACAGGTTCCACGGCGGCCGCGGCGTCGCCACCGCCATCGGAGCAGCCATCTTCCTCGCCCCGGTCTTCGGCCTCATCCTGGCCGTCGCATGGCTCGTCGTAACCGTCGTGTTCAAGGTCGCGTCGGTCGCGTCGCTCGGTGCCATGGTGCTCTACGTCCCGGGACTCGCCCTCGCCGGTTATCGTGGCTGGGCGCTGATGTGGGCACTCGCGATCGCGGTGCTCGTCGTCGCTCGACATACGCCGAACATTCGCCGACTCGTCACCGGCTCAGAAAGGACGGTCGGAGGATGATGCGCCCGATCGGTGAGATGCAGGCCGGGATCCTCGATGCGATGCCGCTCCTCGACGAGGTCCGGGTGGACTTCGACGGGGCGATCGGATCGGTGCTCTCCCGCCCCGTCGACGCCCGCGAGAACCTTCCCGGCTTCGACAACGCCGCCGTCGACGGGTTCGCCGTCGTGTCATCCGACGTGGCCGAGATCCCCGTCGAGCTCGATGTCGTCGACGACATCGCAGCCGGGTGCATCCCCGCTGCTGTCGTGACGACCGGGACGGCGTCGCGGATCATGACCGGCGCCCCGGTACCGGCCGGCGCGGACGCGATCATCCCGGTCGAGGACGTCGAGATCCCGGGAGAGGACCGGGTGCGGATCCTCGTGTCGGGCAGCCCAGGAGACAACATCCGACCCGCCGGCGGCAGCGTCCGGGAGGGCGACCGTGTCTTCGATGCCGGCCTTCGTCTCGAAGCCACCCACGTATCGGTTCTCGCTTCGATGGGGATCCGCCCCCTGGTGAGGAGGCGGCCGATCGTCGCGATCATGTCGACCGGCGACGAGCTCGTGCCACCGTCGACCGCCGTGCTCGACCCCGGCCTGATCCGCGACTCGAATCGAACCCTCATCAAGGGCCGGCTCGCCGAACTCGGTGCGGAGGTTCTCGATCTGGGCATCGTCCCGGATGACGCCGCGGCGTTCGGATCGGCCCTGGACGAAGCCGTCGCACACGCCGACGCGATCGTTACGAGCGGCGGCGTTTCGATGGGCGCGTACGACGTCGTGAAGATGACCCTGAGGGAGCGGGGCACCGTCGAGTTCCTCCGGGTGGCGATGCAACCCGGAAAGCCGCTCGGTTTCGGGGCCGTCGACGGTGTTCCGTTCTTCGGTCTTCCCGGGAACCCCGTATCGGTCTTCGTCTCGTTCGAGCAGTTCGTTCGCCCGGCGCTTCTCTCGATGATGGGCGCGGAACGGTTGTTCCGCGATCGTGTGCCGGGAATCCTCGACGACGGGGTGACGACGAATCCGGAGAAGACCGTGTTCGTCCGGGTCACAACCGATCGGGGACCCGACGGGGTGTGGCACGCTCGCCGGTCCGGCGGCCAGTCCTCCAACGTGCTCTCCGCTCTGGCGTTCGCTGATGCGCTCGCCGTCGTCCCCGTCGGGACGGGACGCGTCGAGCCGGGCGGCAGCATCGAACTCGAGATGATGCGTTGGCCGGAAGCCAGAACCCGCGAGGAGGCCCTCGGTGCCCGATGACATGAACCATCTCGACGAGGACGGGCACGTGCGCATGGTCGACGTGGGGGAGAAACAACCGACGTCCCGTCGCGCCGTCGCCGAAGCGACCGTCTCGATGGCCGAAGCGACGCGGGATCGGCTCTTCGCCGGAGACCTCCCGAAGGGCGACGCGATCGCCACCGTGCGGATCGCCGCGATCATGGCGGCGAAGCAGACGTCCTCGCTCATCCCCCTCTGCCACCCGCTTCCGCTCGAGTCGGTGACCGTGGACGTTGCCGCGTGCGACGCGGGGGCGACGATCACCGTCGCAGCGACCGTGACCGCCAAGACCGGGATCGAGATGGAGGCCATGACGGCGGCCGCTATCGGCGCCGTTGCGCTGTACGACATGATCAAAGGCATCGATAGGGGAGCCGAGATCTCCGGCGTTCGCCTGCTCGAGAAGTCGGGAGGCAGGTCGGGAGTGTGGCACCGTGACTGAGCACACTGCTGCGGTCGTGACCGTTTCCGACAGGGTTTCCGCCGGTACCGCGGAGGACCGGTCGGGGCCGACGGCCGCGGCGAAGCTCGAGTCGGCGGGCTTCACCGTCATCGAATGCACGGTCGTGCCCGACGGCGTGGAGTCCGTCGCCGGCGCGCTCACGCACCTCGTGGGAACCGTGGACCTCGTCGTCACCACCGGAGGTACCGGCCTCACCCCCCGCGACCTCACACCCGAGGGAACGCTCTCGGTTCTCGAACGGGAAGCCCCCGGCTTCGCGGAGGCCATGCGGGCGGCGACCTTCGGGAAGAATCCCCACGGGATGCTCTCCCGGGGGGTCTCGGGAACGATCGGTTCGACGCTCGTGATCAACCTTCCCGGGTCGGTTCGCGGCGTCGAGGAGTCACTCGACGTCGTGCTGCCGGCGTTGTCTCACGGAATCGAGTTGCTAGTAAACGCCTCATCGGACCACAATGCATGAAGCAACGGGCGCACAAATACTTTGAAGCCGCGCGGTGCGAGCCTACGCTCGATCAAGCGGCGGAGTACAACTGATGGGCATCATCTTCTTCATTCTCATTGCGGGGGCTTGGGCAGCGTTCCTGCTGCCCTCGTTCTTCGATCACCGGCGGGAGAACCCGCGGGCGACGACGCGCGCGTTCGCACGGTCGAAACAGAAGCTCGGAAACGTGACCGCCGCCCAGGTCGGCAGCCCGGCGTACGCCCAGCATCACGCCCAGGCCAGACGCCAGCGCATCTTCATCGCCCTGCTCGTGACGGCTCTCGTCACGCTCGTGATCGCGGTGTTGCGCTCGAGCATCATGTGGCTCGGGATCACCATCGTCGTAGACCTCTCGGTCGGTGCCTACGTCGCGTTGATCCTCGCGTCCAAGCAGCCGAAACAGGTACGCCGAGCCCCGGTCGTCCCCATCCCCACAGCCGTCCCGACATCGCCGACGACCGCAGCCGATCTCGAACTCGATGCTGCGCCGCCGACGGTCCGCGTGATCGCCGGCTGACACGGTGACAACGAACCCACCCGACCTGACCGCGATCGAAGCCGCCGTTCGAGCCGACCTCGACGAGAAGAACGCCGCCCGCGAATTGGCTCTGAAGAACTGTCGCATCATCATCCGCACGTCGGCGACGGCGATCCGTTCGCTGCATCGTGGTGAGCGGGAGCGAGCCGACGAGTTGCTTGCAGAGGCCCGGGTGCTGATCACCGAGGCCGAGGCGCCGCTCGGGCATCACCAGGACATCTACCACGCCGGGTTCTTCTACGACGCCGTGAAGGAGTACGC